>CAZGKH010000021.1:0-13966 GCA_964525665.1 uncultured Anaerolineae bacterium
GATGGAGGATGTACCGCTTCGTCACCGTTGGCCTCCCCTATCAACCGCGTCCCCATGCGGCCCACAATCCACCGCCGATGATCAGCGCTCCACCGATCAGATGGACCAGCCCGATGGACTCGCCCAGGAACAGACGGCCCAGCAGTGCACCGTAGAGGGGCAGCATGTTGTAGAATACCATCGCCCCGCTGGCTCCCAGGCGACGAATCCCCGCGTTCCAAGATAGAAAGCCAATTACCGCCGGGCCGACGCCGATGTACAGCACAGCCAACACTAATCCGGGACGGATGTTAACCGGGAAGGTTCGCATCTCCCAGGCGGCAGCGAGCAACAGCGGGGGAAGGCCTAAGAAGACCGACAACGCCGTGGCGGAGAGGGTCGAGCGGCAGCGCGTGACCTGGCGGCTCAGGACAGAGTACAGTCCCCAAAGCGTTACCGCCACCAGCACGATGAGGTCGCCGATATTGCCCCGCACTGTGTGCCAGAAGGCGAAGGAGCCGCCGGAGATCAGGCCAATCACACCAATCAGACCGACGATAGCGCCGGTGAACTGGCGTCTGGACATGGGTTCCTGAATCAGCAGCGCCGCCAGGAGGCCGGTGACCAGCGGGCCGAAGCCGTTGACCAGTGTAGCGTTGACAGCCGTAGTGAAGCGCAGTCCCAGGTACAGAGTAGGAGTAAATATGGCCACGCCGCTCAAGGCCATCCCCAGCAACAGCCAGCGATCTCGCCCCAGACGGCGCTCCTCCCGTGGCCGGCGCTGTAGCAGGCCCGCGAACAGCAGCGAAGCGATGGAAAACCGCGCGGCAGCCAGAGTGAGCGGGCCGATGTCGTCCCGCAACCAGCGCCCCAGCACCATGTTGGTGGCCCAGATGAGAGTGGCCAGGTTCACCAATCCGATGCCAACTATCTGCTCTCGTCGTCGCCGTGATCGCATCTGTTTCTATCCAACTTTCTATGCAGACGCGCCAGGCGATGTTCCAAATCGGCCAGCCACCGCCTGCGCTCGTGTCGAGGAAAACCGGGCACGTTGACCAGGGCGATAGCCGCCTGCGTCCACTGCGCGGCCTCGGCGTAGTCACGCTGTTTGTGCTCGTAGAATTTGGCCAGCTCGACGTGGGCGTAGATCTGTCCGCTGCCCGCGGCCTCACGCCACGATGCACACGCCGCCGACAGGTTGCCGCGCCGTTTCTGAATGAAGGACAGCCGCCGCACTACGTCCCAATGATTCTCCTCGGGCAGATCGTGCGCCAACCCGTGTTCGTACAACTGCACTGCCTTCTCCAGATGCCCCAAATCCCCGTACAGTTTTCCCATGGACACCAGGTCCAACCCGTGGACGACGGCCCCGCCAAGCGGATCGTCGAGCAGCCCCGCGATGTGGCTCAGGAGCGCGGCCAGCGAGAGCACGTCCACTGCGTTGTGATAGAAAACGCTCTTCATAGATCGAGCATCGCCGCTGCGCAGGTAGCCAAAATACAAGCTGGGAATCACCCAGCCAGGGACGTCCTCCTGGGCGCGAACCAGACCCAGGATGTGTTCCTCTAGATAGCCCAGGGCGCGACTGGGGAGGCGAGCCCGCCACAACCGCCGCGCCAACGGCAGCAGATCGAGATGGGCGAGGGACGCCAGGGCAGGTTGCTCGCCGTTGGTGATGTAGCGGGTGTTCAAAAGGGGCACGTCAAACCCCTTGCCGTTGAACGTAACCAACGCCTGGCAGGGCTGGATAAACTCGGTCAACGCCGCCAGCAGCGCGGGCTCCTCCATCGGATCGCGCATGAAGAGCTGGGCCAGATGAAACTCGTGGCCATCGTAGCGCCCGACCCCGACCAAAAAGGCGTAGGTTCCCGTCCCACCGGCCAGTCCCGTCGTCTCAGTGTCTAGGAAGGCAAAGGTATCCAGCTCAGCATCGGCCAGGCGCGGCTCGCACGCCCACTCGGCGATGACGTGCAGGGACGACGTGATGCGTAACAACTCGCATCCATGCCGATGCTCAAGCGGGTACCGTCTCTCGACGACGTATACCTCACCGCGCGGCGTCTCCTGAAAGCGGCCCGGCACGACCCGCTGGATGGGATAAGGCTTGCGCGGTCGAGGCGGCGGCAGATCGCGCGCCCCAATCCTCACGCCCAGTGACTTCAGTTTGTCGGATAGAGAGGTCATTGCCATAACTAGAAGAGGTCCACATGTGTCATTGCGAGCGAAGCGAAGCAATCTCCCGCCTTCAAATGCAGGCAGCGGCGGGGATTGCTTCGTCGCTCCGCTCCTCGCAATGACGCACGGACTCATTACTCGCTACCCATTACTCATCACTCATCACTCATCACTCGTCACTCCAACAGCACCCACCCAGGTGCCGGGCGGGGCGCGGGCTTGCGTCCGTAAAAAACATCATCCATCCACAACACCGCCCGCCGTGCAGCGCCCGAACGCCGGACGGCCCAGCGCACCAGATTGTGGGCCGCGTTGTTCGGGTGAGAGTAGGGGCAGACGGCCATGCAGCGCGCACAGTCTGTGCCGACGCGGTTCCAGTAGTGGAAGCAACTGTCGGCGTCAATGCGCCAGCGCAACGCGCCATCTATTTCCTCTCGATCACCCGCAGGAATGGAGCGGCTGGGACAGGTCTCGACACACTTCTGGCAGATGCGGCAGAAGTCAATCACCGACGTATCGTCGTCGCGCTGATCGGAAATCAACGGCAGATCGGTGGTCACCACCCCCAGACGCACTCGCGGGCCCAGTTCGGGCGTCATCAACAGCCCCATTCGGCCGAAGTCGCCCAGGCCAGCGTCGCGAGCCACCAGCGGCGCGATGACGCGATAGTTGCCATCAATGTGAGCGCGGGCCGGGTAGCCTAGCAGGCGAATCAGGTAGCCCAATTGCAGCGCAACCCTGGCCGCTTCGACGTACTGCCGCGCCGACTCCATCACTGTTGGCGCGTTGGGAGCCGTCCCCGTCATGGCGTAGTCCATCTCGACCGTGAAGGCGATGGCGTAGCGGTGGTCGAGAGTGATGGGAGCGCCATACTCGCCGCTGCCACGACCGATGTGGGAGTAGACGTGGTAGGGCTGCAATTCAGTTATGCCCACCGTGTACGCGCCGTAGTACCGGGCCAGGCCCTTGATATAAGACGTCATCTGCGCTGTCGTGAACTCCGAGTGGTCTGAAGCTGCCGGCCCATCTACCTCTTCCCGCAGTGCCTTGGTCAGCGAAAAACTCGCCTCGGCCGAGACAAAGGCCAGCAGATTGGCTTTGCTGGCGGTAAGCGAGAGCAGCCCCGGCAGGGCGCGAATCTCGTCATCAACGGCGCGGTTTTCCGGTCGCATGGCATAGTAGGCCTCGTGTTCAGGGCTGTCCGGGACTAGACGCGCGCGGGCAAACATTATGTCACGCTCATCAAAACGCCGACAGGGCACATCGTTGCCGCGCTCGACCCGGCCGATGGGTAAGAGAAACAGGACTATCCCCCCGCCGATAATCACGCCCAGCATGACCAGCTTGACCGCCACTGGCAGCAGATAGGCCAAGCAGAGAGGCAGCGAGGTCAATGCCGCCGCTCCAAATGCCACACGCGCTGCGCGGTGCTCGCCTTCCCGTACCGAAATCAATCCAAATAGGCCAAAGCCGAATAGCATCATGAAGCCCAACGCTATGAAGCTGATTGTAGTGACTGTGTCCATTGCACGCTCCTCTGTCTCAGAGCCGCGGATGGGCAGAAAGACGCGGAGCAACGACACTCCTCCAATCCGCGTTTTCCTGCTAGTCCGCGGTTCTATGGCGACAATGCTTCCAGAATCGCCAAAGTCTCCCGCTTGCCGCCGATCCCGCCCTCGCCGGCAGGCCCAACGCACGACGGGCAGCCGTCGGTGCACTCGCAAGCGGTGACCAATTCGTAGGCCCGGCCCATCAACTCGTCGTGCAGCTCGAACAGGCGCTCGCTGAAGCCGATGCCGGCCGGCACCTGGTCGTAGATCACCACTGCTGGCCGGCCATCGGCCAGCGGCGATTTGGGATCGGAGTGCACGCCCACGTCGCGGGCATCGCACATCAAGAACAGCGGCGCCAGGTGGCTCAGGGCAAAGGACAGGCCGGCCAGCCCGCTCCGCATGCGCACCGCCAGCTCAATCCGACCGTGACAGCGTGGGCAGAGGGTCGCCAGGTTGGATAGTTCGTTGGCCTGGCGGTACGAGGTGAAAGCGCGGAACGGGGTTTTGTGATGGACGTGGTGAGAGCGACCATCCTCCAGCACGCCACAGGCCTGACAGCGATAGCCGTCGCGGGCTCGCGCCTTGTCGCGCTGCGCCGCCCAGGTAGGGCCGTAGTAGTTGGGGTCGCTGGTCCACACCCCCTGCTCCCGCAAACGCCCCACCGTCCCCTCTGTCAGCGTCACCCAATAGCCGGTGGTGACCAACTCAGTGGGCGGCAGGGAGACCTCGCCCAGGCCCAGTTGCTCCTGAGTGAACCATTTGACCTTGCGAAAGCCGATCACCTGGGTCGTCACGGCGATTTCGCCGTGGGACTTGGTCGCACCGTGCGCTTCGATCTCGTCGAATTTGTCCAGGAGTTGTACCGTCGTTTCGCGGCGCGGCTGGGTGTAGTAATCCACCTCCGCCGCCCGCAGCCGCGCGATGTGCTGCTCCAGGTCCAATTCCTCCACCAGATACACCCGCCCCTCGTGCAGATAGACCGCGCCCGGATGCACCATCCAAAACGCGCTGGCCTGGTCCACCTGGCCGATGGTTGTCCATTCGTCCCCGTCCTCCGCCAAGAGCACCACTGTCTCTGGCGAAGCACTGCGTAGCGATATGTCCTGAGCCGGGTACTGATCCGCCATCCAAAAGAACTTGTCTCCAGATTGATGCAGAACCCCGCTCTCTTGCAGGAACTGGAGGAACTCCGCCACCCGCGCCCCTTCGACGCGGCCAAAGCTCTCTCCCGTTTGGAACGGCAGTTCGAAAGCCGCGCAGCGCAAATGCCCCAGCAGGATGAGAAGGTTGTCGGGGTTGATGAGGGCCTGCTCAGGCGAGCGGCCGAAGAAATAGTCGGGGTGACGGGCCAGGAATTGATCCAGCGGATTGGCCGACGCAACCAGGGCCGCCAGCGATGCCTCATCCTTGCGACCAGCGCGGCCGGCCTGCTGCCACGTGCCGGCGATGGTGCCCGGATAGCCGGTCAGCACCGCCGCGCCCAGGCCGCCGATGTCTATCCCCAGTTCGAGGGCGTTGGTGGCGATCACGGCGCGAACCAGTCCCTCGCGCAGCCCGCGCTCGATCTCGCGGCGTTGGCGCGGCAGGTAGCCGCTGCGATAGCCGCGCACCTCTTCTTGATGGGCAAAGGTCTCCGACCGAGCCCCCGCCCAACCGCGCCGCAAGTAGCTGAGGATCAATTCCACCGTCCGTCGCGCCCGCGCGAAGACGATGGTCTGCACGCTGTGCTGCAACAGGTCTCCCGCCAGGCGGACGCTCTCCAGCAGCACGCTGCGCCGCAGGCCGAGGTCGCGATTCACCACAGGAGGGTTGTAGATCAAGAAATGCCTGGCGCCCCGGGCCGCGCCGTCGTCGTCCACCGGCGCCACCGGCCCCTCAATCAGTCGCTCGGCCAACTCAAGCGGGTTGGCAATCGTCGCCGAGGTCAGAATGAACTGGGGCGACGAGCCGTAAAAGCGCGCGATCCGTTTCAGTCGGCGCAGGACATTGGCCACGTGGGAGCCAAACACCCCGCGATAGGCGTGCATTTCGTCTATCACCACGAACTGTAAATGCCCGAAGAAATCGGCCCATAAGGTGTGGTGCGGCAGCACCCCGACGTGCAGCATGTCGGGATTGCTGATGATCAGGCGCGCCGTGGTGCGAATACGGGGACGAGTCTCGGCGGAGGTATCACCATCATAGGTTGCGATGCTAATCTCAGGATGGGTATTAGATATTGGATATTGGGTATTGGCAGTGATAAGCTGACGCAATGCGTCCTTTTGGTCCTGAGCCAGAGCTTTGGTGGGAAAGAGGTAGAGCGCCCGCGCCTGCGGATGGCGCAGCAGGCGGTCGAGGACGGGCAGGTTGTAGCAGAGGGTTTTGCCGCTGGCCGTGCCGGTGACGACCACCAGGTGCTGGCCGGCTTTCGCCCGCTGCCAGGCCGTCGCCTGATGGGTGTACAGCGCGCCGATGCCATGAGCGCGTAGGGCGTCCACCAGCGCGGGGTGAAGGCCATCGGGAAACGGCGCGAACTGCGCCGGGCGCGGGGGTAAGGTCCGCCACGCGGCGATGTTCGAGGCGATATTGGGATCGGTTTGCCAGGCGCTCAAAAGCGTGGAGAGGGACATAGGTCAGGTGGTTGGCTATCATGGCTGCTTGCGCAGAAAGCGGCTTCTTGGTATAATCGGTTGGAGATTAGAGGCTGGAGATTGGAGATTGGAACAAAATCCAACCTCCAACGTCCAGCTTCCAGCCTCCAACTTCCAGCCTCCAACTTCCAGTTTAAGGAGACAACGAGAAACATGCAACTGTACTTCATCAGGCACGGCCAATCGGAGAACAACGCGCTCTGGCTGAACACCGGCTCTCACAAATGGCGCAACGAGGACCCTGGATTGACTGAAGTCGGTCGGCAGCAGGCTGAGATCTTGGCCCAGTTTCTATGCCGGGCTGACCCCACCCTTCAACAGCCCTTCGATTTTCAGAACGTGGCTGGATTCGGCATTACCCACCTCTACTCCAGCCTGATGGTCAGGGCCGTAGCCACGGGGACCATCGTTGCCAGCGCGCTCGATTTGCCTTTGATGGCCTGGGAGGATCTGCACGAGTGGGGCGGCATCTACCTGAAAGACGAACAAACCGATGAGCGCGTAGGACTGCCTGGCCGTAACCGGGTCTATTTCGAACGGTGTTTCCCCGACCTCGTTTTGCCCGACTCCTTGGGCGAGGCCGGCTGGTGGAATCGCCCTTTCGAGGAGCTTGAGCTAAGGCTCCCCCGCGCCCGACGGTTTCTGCACGATCTAATCGAGAGACACGGCCACACCGATGATCGAGTAGCTATTATCAGTCACGGCGGCTTCTACAACTATCTACTGGCGACCATTCTCAGTTTGCCGGACACGGGGGGCTATTCGTTCGTTCTGAACAACGCAGCTATCAGCCGTATTGATTTCGACGATGAGAAGATCAGGCTGATCTACTTGAACCGTGCGGACTTCCTGCCGAAAGAGCTGATCACTTAGCTTCACCCGCACCGGCCTGAAAGAGCCGGTGCGAAAAATCTCTGCAACGACAGGTCTCCAGCACCGTCTGTTTTACGGCGGTGCGGCAGCACGCGGCCGAAACAGCATCACCAGCACCAACCCTGCGGCGAACAGCCCGGCGCAGAGCAGATACACTCCCCGCAGATCAATCCACGGCATCAAGGCGTAGGCCACTGGCGGGCCAATGGCGCTGCCCAGGTCGCCGGCCGTGTGCAGCAGACCGATGGCCCGCCCCCGTTGGGCCTGGCTTACTAGGTCGCCGGTGAGGACCGTGACGAGAGCCTGTACGCTCCCCCCGGCCACAGCGCCCAGCGATACGCCGACCAGAATGGCTATCGGCGCGCCCCAGGCCACCAGCGCCATGCCAATGATGCCAATAGCCAGCCCCCACCCAGCTACCCCCCAGCGACTCCCCAGCCGGTCTGATGCCGTCCCCGCCAGGGGAGCGGCTATCATGCTGAGAAGTGTCCGCCCGGCCATCAGCACGCCGGTCAGCGTCGCCACCCCCAGGGTCAGGCCTGCGGATGACAACCGATCCTGTACCAACAGCGCCATGGTGGCAGCCAGGACACCGGCGGTGACGAAGCGGTTTATGCCCTGCAACGATGCAACGACCCACAGAGCCCGGTTGGCGCGTAGGCGGAGACTGTTTTCTTCAACAGAGGGATCGGCCAGAATGGGTCTTGCGCTACGTGTCTCCGGCAGTAGGATCAATGCTGTCACACCGCCCACCGTCGTCACCGCCGCGCCGATCCACATCGTCGCGCCATAGCCCAGCCAGTCGGTGAGCAGGCCACCGGCGAGGGTGCTCAGCGCCGCGCCCAGGAAGAACCAGGTCTGATACAGACCCGTCCAGCGCCCGCGATCCTGGGCTGTCGTCACGTCCAGGATGACCGTCGCCCCGCCGACCCAGATGCCCGACCACGCCAGTCCCCACAGCAGCCGCCCGACCAGCAGCGGCCAGAAACCGCGCGTGGCGGCGTACACCACTGTGGAAAGCGCGCCAATGAACAGGGCTGGCACGAACAGCCATCGCCGCGCCCAGCGGTCGTAGGCTAGACCCGCCGGGCCATTGAGAAAGAGTCGCACCGCCCGGTTGACGCCCAGGATGATCCCCACGCTGCTCAGGGCGATACCGGCTTCGACGGTGTGGGTGGGCAGCACGGTGTACAACGTCCCGTCGCCCATGAGGGAGAGGGCCGTGCCCAGGCCCAAGGGGAACAATACTTTGCGTGGATGAATGGAAGGTTCGCTGTCGCTCACGATTTTTCCATAAGACCCTAAAGGTTTTAACGTGAAACCTTTAGGGTCTCGCTGTCCGCACTGGCGATCAGGGCGAGGATCTCCAGCGGTTCGCTCTTGGTTGGGTCGCGCACCAGCGACTGTGCTCCCTCGGGGCACTTGGAGACACACACGCCGCACCCCATGCAGACAGTGGTGTCCACAACGGCCGTGCCGCCGTCCACCGAAAGCGCCCCAAACTGGCAAGAGTCGGCGCAGGTGCCGCAGCCGACGCACAGGTTCGCGGCCACGCGGCTGACGTAGCCGGAGGAAGCCAGCATCGGGGTGCCGTGACGCCAGGCTTGCATCGCCCCGCAGCAGCAGGCGCAGCAATTGCAGATGGCGTAGAAGCGCCCCAGCATAGCGTCCTTGAAGAAAGCGTGGTGCACATGGCCCCGTTCGTGCTCGGCGCACAATATCTCCATCGCATCCTCCGACGTGATCCAGCGGGAACGGCGCGGGTGGTGCTCAGCGACGAAACTGGCGAAGGGTTCTCCGACAATGAGGCAAACGTCGAGAGGCTGGCAGGGATTGGAGCGCGCGGCGCGGCAGGGACACTCCAGGACCACGATGTGATCGGGGTTCTGCAGCACAATGTCGCGGGCACGAGGGTATGGGATTATCTGCTCCAGATTGGTCAGGCTGACCTCTTTCTCGACGGTGACCAGTTGCCTGGCCGTCTCCAGGGGCACGACCTTGCCGTGGTAAGCGTCGGCCCAGGTACCGCGGTCAGCGCCAGAGGGCTGCTTGGGCGGAAACAGCCGACCCAACTGACGAGCGAGCGGGCCAATCACACGAGCCAGCGGATGCTCCCCGGTCCCGATGCCAATGTAAAGATACGGCCAGCGTGCATAGACGTATCCATGCAACCAGTCAAAGCGAGAGTAGTCCGGAGTGCGCCGTGCTTCTCGTACGAAGGTCCTGGTGGAGGGCCGCACTAACTTAGACCATGGCTTCCACTTCATTGCTCGATTCTCTCCTCCGGCTAAATAGGCTTCTCGTAGACGCGGTAGACTAGATAGACCTGTGCACCCACGCGCTGGATAATACGATTGATCATGGTGTTCTTTTCCTGCAGCAGCGAAAGCTCTATTCGTTCATAGCCCTCTTCCAGGCAGTGTTGAACAACTTCCAGGCCCAACAAAACCTCCAGGCCACAGGCCCGGTACTCAGGCAGCACGCCGACCATCTTGCCGCAGGCGGTTCGAATGCGTCCCATGCGCCACTTCAGCCTGATCAGATCCCAGGGGTAAAACTTACCCCTCCTGAAGTACCACAGAGCTTCGTTCACGTCCATCAGAGCCACAGCGAAGCCCACCGGCTCGCCATCAACCTCAGCGATTACGATCAGATTCGGGTCGAGGAAGGGGCGCAGTGAGGCCGCCATACTGGAGAACTTCTCTAGACTCATATCAATGTGGCCCGGTATGGTGCGAAATGCCACGTTGTAGAGATAATGAACTTTGGCCACCTCCGAATCCCACTGGGTCATGTCTATTTTGCGGATGGTTACACCTGTCTTGCCCCGCACCTTTTCGGCGACGCGCCATATCTTTGCTGGCGCGTTGCGCAGATCCCAGTCGAGGTCTTTGAACCATATCTCATAAGCAAAATAGTCGTCATATTTCCGAAAGTCCAGGCTCTCTATCAACTGGCGATAGTAAGGGGGGGTATGTCCTTCCCAGATGGATGGCCGCCTATCATAGCCAGCTATCTGCACCCCCACCTCGTCGGTCGGAGCTCCGTTGATTGGGCCTCGCATGAGATCCTTCCCTCGCTCGCGCAGCCAGTCAGCGGCAGCAGCGATTAACGCTTCAGCCACCTGTTCGTCGTTGATGGTCTCGAAGAAGCCAAAGAAGCCCGTCTGGTCGTCGAGCTGCTGATTGTACTGATGATTGACGATGGCAGCGACGGTGCCGACCACCTCCCCATTGCGGCGCGCCAGGAAAAGATCTCGCTCAGCGTACTCCCAAAAAGGATTGCGCTGGGTGTCCAGCCTTTTCTCTATCTCACTGATGAGAGAAGGCACCCAATATCGGTCATTGGCGTAGATGCGCCAGGGGAAGCGGACGAAGCGATTGAGGTCCTCTTCAGTGGCGACCGGTTGTACTTTTACGTCAATCTGCGTCTTAGTCATGGGGTTACCCCTTGAGCTGGAAGTTAGAAGTTGGATGTTGGATGTTGGAGCAAAACCCAGCCTCCAACATCTAATCTCCAAGGCGTTCCCGGTTAAGCTGCCGATGAATCCCCTTCAGCGCGTCGTAGACTTTCTTGTAGGCATTGAAGAGTTCGCGGTAGATTTCGGCATTCTCGGCTTGTGGCTCGAAGGTACGGGTCACTTGGATCACCTTCTTTAGGGCCTGGAAATCAGGGTAAACGCCCAGACCGATGGCGGCGATGAGGGCTGCACCGACGGCGCCGGCTTGCTGGGGCTTGGCCACCTTCTCCACCCGCTTGCCCGTCACGTCGGCGATGATCTGCAACCAGGGGTCTCCCTTGGCGCCCCCACCGATGACCCGTATCGCGTCTTGCTGCCAGCCGAACTTTTGACTCATGATCTCCAGAATCCAGCACAGATTGTACGCCACGCCTTCGTACACGGCTCTCAACATGTGCTCGCGTTGGTGATCAACGCTCAGGTTCAAGAACGTGGAACGAACGTAGACGTCCGACACTGGGCTTCGCTCCCCGTACATCCAGGGAGTGAAGAGGATGCGTCCCGACCCAGCCTCGACCTCCTGTACCGCAGCGTCCATCAGGGCGAAGACGTTCTTCACCGCCGGGTCGCTCTGCTCTCGCTGGTAAAACTGGTCGGCGATCCACTGCAAGCATATCCCGGCCGTCTCCGTCTCGGCGATGAGGAAACACTTGGTCGGGTCGGCCGCCTGGATGGTGGCAACGCCATACCGGCCGGTGGGCGACTTCTCGGTGACCACGCCTACCCAGCCGGAGGTTCCCAGGTAGATGTGGCCTTCGCCCTCGCCCACGGCCCCAGAGCCTACGGCCGCCCCTGGGGCATCGCCAGCCCCGCAGATGATGGGCGTCCCTTCCAGCAGCCCAAAGTCACGGGCCGCGCTGGTTGTCAAACCGCCTACCTGTTCGTTCGAGGGCAGAAGATCGGGGAACTTGTCCCTCGGCGCGCCCAGAAAGCGTATCAGAAAATCGTCCCACTTCTTGCTCTTGAGGTTGAACAGGCCAGTGACTGAAGCTGCCGTCCAGTCGGCCACCATCCGACCGGTGGACCGATAGACCAGATAGCCATTGACATCGAGGAACTTATGAGTTCGAGCCACCAGATCAGGCTCATTCTGCTGGAGCCACATCAGCTTGGGCAACACGTCTTTGCCCGTGGCCTCGGCCCCCACGACGGCGGCAAATATCCTGGGGCTGATGAGCTTGCGCATCAGTCGTTGGGCCTGGAGGGCTGCCCGTCCGTCCAACCAGATGATCCCCGGTCGCAAGGGGATGCCCTCGGCGTCCATAGGTATGATCCCCAACATCTGGGTGGAGAAGATCATGCACAGGACATCTTCAGGCGCTACCTTGCACTCGGTCAAAAGGCGCTGGGTGCTCTTGGTAACTGCCCGCCACCAGTCCTCTGGTTCTTGCTCAGCCCAATGGGATTGGGGATAGTGCACTTCATAGCCCTCAAGAGCGCTGCCGAAGACCCGCCCCTCCGGGTCTGTCAGCACCGCCTTGCTGCCTCGCGTACCCACATCGTGGGCGATGATGTATTTGCCACTCATTGCTTTCTCCTGTCACTTGCAGTGTCGGTAGATCGCAGTTGCCCGCGGCGGATTTGGCAATCCGCCGCCAGACTGCTGGATCTGGCGATCCAGCGGGAGCAGATTGTAATATGCTGAGTGTAAGTATATCGCGTCTCGCTCCGGCTGTCAACCTGCGTCATCCGGTATTTGCGGGTAATTGCGTATTAGAGTATAATCCTCGTATCCCCCCCTCAGTCCCCCCCTAACTCTGGGGGGGAGGCTGTGTTAGGGGGATGAGGGCTGCTCCAGGGCAACACCTTACTTCGGAAAGGAAACCATGGCCGACACTGAAAATCCATTGCCCGCTGAGGGGAAATTGGCGGGGAGACGAGACTTGACCACGGGCAACATTCACCGCAACATCTGGATCCTGGCCGTCCCCATGATCCTGGAAATGGCCACCCTGAGCGTGACTCAGATCGTGGATACCTACTGGGTGGGCAAGCTGGGCTCGGCGGCGCTGGCTGCCGTGACCATCAGCATGACCCTGCGCTGGGTGCTCAACAGCCTGGCCAACGGGCTGGGTATCGGTGGGATGGCAGTGGTGGCTCGCCGCATCGGGGCCCACAACAGCGCGGAGGCCAACCACGCCACCTGGCAGGCGGTTCTGCTGGCTGTGTTCGTCTCCATCGTGCTGGGTGTCCTGGGCATTCTGGTGGCCGAACCGGTCTTGCGCATCCTGGGAGCCGACGCTGAAGTGATGGCGCTGGGAGTGCCGTTTCTCCGCATTCTCTTTGGTGGCCTGTTCACCCTCGTCCTGATCTTCGTCATCAACTCCCTGCTGCGCGGCGCGGGCGAGGCCAGGCTGGCCCTGTGGGTGCTGGTGCTGAGCCAGGGTCTGACCATCATCCTGGAGCCAGCCATCATCTTCGGCTGGGGCCCCTTCCCTGACTTGGGAGTGAACGGCTCTGCCTGGGCTGGGGTGCTGGGCTTCGGGACAGGAGTGCTGTTCCAGATGGCCATCCTGTTGAGCGGCCGGGCCCGCATTGCCATAAACCCCCGCGATTTGCGGCCCGACCTACCCCTGATGTGGCACATCGTCAAGATCGCCCTGCCCAGCACCGCTCAGATGACCCTGCGCTCAACCTCACGGCTGATCGTCCTGGCCATCGTCGGCCTGTACGGCACCTTTGCCACGGCTGGCTTCGGTGTGGCCAACCGCATCTTGCTCGTTGCCCTCATCCCAGGCTTTGGCCTGGCCAACGCCACCGCCACTTTGGTGGGGCAGAACCTGGGCGCCCTCAAGCCTCGTCGGGCCGAACGCAGTGCGTGGTGGGTGGCGGCCTATAACGCCGGCCTGTTGACCGCTTTTGCGGTGGTGTTCGTTGCCTTCGCCCGCCCGCTGGTGGCTTTCTTCGACCCCACGCCAGAGGTGGTAGACATCGGCGCCGAATGTCTGCGCATCGTGGCCCCTTCGCTGATATTCAGCGCGATAGGGGTGGTGCTGGCCCGCGGCCTCGACGGAGCCGGGAACACCGTGCCAGCCATGTTCGTCAACCTGCTGACTCTATGGGGCATGGAAGTCCCCTTGTCGTACGGCCTGTCCCAGTGGACGGGACTAGGCATCACCGGGGTGTGGGTCGGACGCGCCATTGCCAACACAGCCAACGGCTTGCTCTTCGCCTTCTGGTTCCGATTGGGGCGGTGGAAGAAGAGAGAGGTGTGACGCTTGACGTTTCTCATG
>CAZGKH010000021.1:14066-18287 GCA_964525665.1 uncultured Anaerolineae bacterium
GACCTTCGGCGATCAAGACGGGACCTTCGGCGATCAAGACGAGACCTTCGGCGATCAAGACGGAGTTTATTTCCTCATGCTCAACCCAATGCGCCCCCGCTCAATATCAATGCTAACGACCTTTACCTCCACCACGTCGCCCACAGAGACCACCTCCAGGGGATTCCTCACGTAGCGGTCGGCCATCTTGGAGACGTGCACCAGGCCGTCCTGCTTGACCCCGATGTCCACGAAAGCGCCAAAATCCACCACGTTGCGCACTGTGCCCTTGAGGACCATCCCCTCCCGCAGGTCTTCCATTTTGAGAACGTCGCTCCGCAGGATGGGCTTGGGCAGCTCGTCGCGGGGGTCGCGGCCGGGCTTGATGAGGTTGTCGAGGATGTCCGCCAGCGTGGGCAGACCCACCTCCAGAATCTCAGCCAGGTCAGCCAAATCATTTTCCACTCGAAAGGTTCTGACCCTCTGAGCCAGATCCGGCTCATCCCCCCGCACACCCATCAGAGTGAACAGGCCCTCCACCACGGGATACGACTCCGGATGGATGAAGGTGTTATCCAGCGGGTTCTCCCCAGCGGGGATCTTGAGGAAGCCCGCCGACTGCTCGAACCCCTTGTCCCCTATCCCTTTGACTTTTCTCAGTTTTTGGCGGGATTCGAAAGCCCCGTGCTTATCTCGGTGTCTGACGATGGCTTTAGCCACCCTCTTGTTGATGCCCGAAACGTACTGCAACAGGGCTGGCGAAGCGGTGTTGAGATCAACCCCCACGTGGTTGACGGCCGACTCGACCACGGCGTCCAGGGTCTCGGCCAGCTTCTTCTGATCCACGTCGTGCTGGTAGAGGCCCACGCCGACGGAGCGAGGCTCGATCTTGACCAGCTCGGCCAGGGGGTCTTGCAGGCGGCGGGCGATGGAGACCGCTCCGCGCATGGAGACGTCCATGTCGGGCAGCTCTTCCCTGGCCAGCGGGGAAGCGGAGTAGACCGACGCCCCGGCCTCGTTGACCATGACGTAGGCCCCCTGCCTGGCCTCGGCGATGGCCTCAGCGACCAGGGCCTCGGTCTCCCGGGAGGCGGTGCCGTTGCCGATGGCAATGACGTCCGCGTTGCCCCTTGTGACCAGGTTCACCAGCAGCTCCCTGGCCTCGTCCCACTGCTTCTGCGGCGCGTGGGGATAGATGGTCGTGCCGCCCAGGAACTTGCCCGTCTCGTCCACCAGGGCCACCTTGCAGCCGGTGCGATAGCCCGGATCAATGCCCATCACGCTCTTGCCCCGCAGCGGCGGCTGGAGCAGGAGGTTGCGCAGGTTGGTGGCAAAGACCTTGATGGCGTGGTCGTCCGCTTCATCAGTGGAGGCGCCTCTCAGCCCCCGCTCGATGGAAGGGGCGATGAGCCGCTTGTAGCCATCGGCGGCAGCCTCTCTCACCTGAGGGGCAAAGATGGAGCGCTTGTTTTTCAAGTAGCGGCCCTCGACCTTAGCCACGATCTCATCCACCGGCGCTTCCACTTTGACCTTGAGCACACCGTCTTTCTCACCACGGTTGATGGCCAGCCGGCGGTGGGGTGGGATGGCCTTCAGTGGCTCGGCGTATTCGTAGTACATCTGATACTTGCCCTGGGGGTCGAGGGAGGCATCGGCCACGGCGCAGACCAGCAGGCCCTTGTCCAAAGTACGCTCTCGCACCGCTTTGCGTAGGTCGGCGTCCTCAGAGATGACCTCGGCCACGATGTCCCGCGCCCCGGCGTAGGCGTCCTTAACACTGGGCGCCTCCTCGCTCAGGTAGTCCTGGGCAAACTGCTCCAGCGTTCCCTGGGTGATCTCCTGGGCCAGAATGAGCTCGGCCAGCGGCTCCAGCCCTCGCTCCCTGGCGATGGTGGCTCTCGTGCGCCGCTTGGGCTTGTAGGGCAAGTAGAGGTCTTCTACCTCCTGCAGCACCAGGGCCGCTTGTATCTTAGCCTCCAGCTCCGGCGTCAGCTTGCCCTGGTCGGCGATGCTCTTCAGCACCGTCGCCTTGCGCTCCGCCAGGTGGCGCAGGTATTTCAGGCGGGCCTGGATAGCTCTGAGCTGCTCCTCATCCAGCCCGCCGGTGACCTCCTTGCGGTAGCGCGCGATGAAGGGCATGGTGTTATCCTCGTCAAACAGTTGGACAGTGCTGGCGATTTGATCGGTCTTGAGGCCCAGTTCATGGGCGATGGTGGTTATGATCAGATGGTCGGTCATGGTTTCTCCTGGACCCTTCGGGTCTTTGTTCTCAGAATCATCCTTGCCAGAGCCTACTACTCATCCCACCCAATGATCCAGGTGCCTTTTAAGAGACAGCCTTTCGCTGCAATAGCGGTACCAGTTCTGACGCAAGTGCTCATGGATGCCAGATTGAGGATTGTAGTAGGGGTAAATTGCCCTGAACTTCTCTTCGGCTGCTTCTAATGACTCTGTCGGCAGTTCGCCAAGTCGGGCGGCCATGTACAGAAGGGCAATAGACGGAGACCTGGACTCACCTCGGTCGCAATGAACCAGGACTTTCAAGTCCTTGGACAGAGCCTCGTCTATGAAGTCCAAAGCTGCATCAATCATCTCTTTGGGAAAAAGCTCTGGGGATCTGGCATCCACCATGTTTAGGATCAGACGGTGGTCCCGACGCGCCACCAAACGCTCGTGGTGATCCTCAGGCGCGTTCCGACCGCGGTACCCCAGGGCTTGCCTGTGGTACGGCTCTTTGCAAGCCTGGACTACGGCCCATCCCTTCTGCACTGCTACGTTAAGCTCGTAATCAATCTCATCACCGACAAACAGGTTGGGGTAGACTTCGATCATAATCTAGTCCTCCTGTCTCGATTTCAAGCTCCGAAGCCAGGTCTAAGTTTACCACGTTTTGGCCGATTTGTCACGAGAGAGAAATCAGACCCGAAACGGCAGCCGCAGCCGGCGCAGCAGAATCCCCAGCGGCCCAGCCGGTATCCGCCCCGGCGTCACGCCCTCGTCATCTGCTCGATTGCCGTAGACGTCGTAATGAACGATCTCCGACAGCGGCTTGCGGGACGTCGGAGGTGGGTCCTCGGCCGGGAAGCCCACCGTCAGCAATCCCACGACTTCCAGGTGCTCAGGCAGCTTTAGAGTGGCGGCAATCGCCTTCCGATCTATGCCCCCCAGCCAGCACGTCCCCAGCCCCAGAGCTTTGGCCTGCAACATGATCTGGCTCCCGGCCAGGCTGATGTCCTCGTGAAGGAACTGTCGGTAAACCCGTTTCCCAGCATCCCCGCACAGGACAATGAGCAGCGGAGCCTCCGCCGCGTGCGCCCAGCGGATGAAGTAGAAGGCGGCGTGCTCGGCTACCTGCTGGCGAACCGCCTCATCTCGGACGACGATGAAGGTCCACGGCTGCCGGTTGCTGGCAGAAGGCGCCCACCGACCGGCCTCCAGCAGTTGCTCCACCATCTCATCTGGCACTGGGTCGGGCCGGTAGCGGCGGATGCTGCGCCGTTCTTTGAGCAGAGCCAGCAGCGATTCGGGCGAGGGGAGATTATCTGTTTGAGACATCCAGGCACTCCTTTCTCAAATGTCCGGCACTTCGACACCCAGCAAGCCCATCATCAGGAAAATCTCGCCCCGGTGATGGATCTCGTGATCGAGAACGTGCCAGAAGACCCAGCGCAATGAGAACGTATGGCCCCACTGCTCTCGCGTCTCGCTCAGCCACTCGACATCATGCTCGTCCAGCAGCCCCTCGGTGACGGCGTGTACCCGCTCCATCTCGTCCAGGATGCTCTTCACTGTGGGGTAACGCTCCCTCGGGTACTCAGGCCACGGCTCGTCCTTCCCCAACACTACCAGGTCTACCCAGCCAGCCTCGGCGTCAATGATGTGACGGGCCACGTCGCCGATGGTGCGGAAGCCCTCTCCAGGCGCGAAGTCGAGCTGCTCATCGGTCAAGCGACTCAGCGCTTCTACCAAATCACGACGGGCCAGGTTCCAGTAGGGATAAATGTCTTTGGCTTTCATTAGTGCATTCCTCCTCCATAAGTGTCAACTCAAGAGCGCGATCCAGACTTCGGAGGTTTTCAGACGCGATTTCGCCAGTAAACCAACCACATAATCAAGGTAACTTTGCCAGCAGAGGCACCGTCGGAAACCTCCGAAGTCTTAAGTTGACACTAATGATTCCTCCTAACGTACTTGTTTAGCGTCTACTTTGCCCCACAAGATGTAGTAGTACATGATAGCTTA
>CAZGKH010000022.1:0-18216 GCA_964525665.1 uncultured Anaerolineae bacterium
GCGTACCGCAGTTGATACTCCAGCAGGCCCTCGTAGATAGAGCCCAGGTGCCGCACCTCAAGGTCACGGTAGTCCACAAAGGCCCGCCCCTCCTCGGTATCAATGCGAGTCAGCAGATCAATCGCCTGCCGCAATTCCTGATCGCCCGCCGCGTGTTGCTCCAAGAAAGGATGCTTCTCTGGATCGAAGAGGTCGCCGTTGTAAGGCGGCACGCCCAGGTGCTCGTTGCCCTCGTTGATGGCTCCGAACAACTCGTGCAGGCGTGCCCAATAGAGGCGCGAGGTGGACAGAAACGGCCTCTTCAGGTTGTACTTGACATCCTTCTTGATGGCATCCAGGCTGTAAGTCAGGCGGTAGGCCTCGTTGTCCTGCAAGGGCAGCAGCTCCCGGCTCTCGGCATAGAGGATGAACAGCAGCCGGTAGAGCAGAATCAACGAGTTGTCGTAGACGGCCTGGAGGGTAGCGGGGTCAGGGGGCAGACCGCTGCCAGTGCAGTCGAGGAGAGCCTGGGCCACGTGGCGCAGCGCGTCGTAGACCTGCTCCTTCAGGTTCTCGCTCACACCCTGGGCGTAGTCGCGGCTCTCCTGCAAGACGATGTCCAGCCAGGTGCGCCCTTCGCCATTGGGAATAAAGGATGCCTGGCGGAAGAAGAGGTAGAAATACTTGAAGGCCTCGACGTCGTCATTGTCCAACAAAGCGGGCAGGTTCACTTCGTAGTAGTAGTTCAGCTTGTGGGCTGTGTCCCTGTGATAGAGCCGCCAGGCGCGACCATTGGTCAGGATGCCCCAGGCCCGGCCGCTGTGGAGCATGTAAAAGTAGATCTGCCAACTGGGGTTCTTGTTGGTGAAGGGATCGCGAGGCTTGCGGCCCCCGCCCTTGAGAGTCTGGTCGAGAGAGCGGTCCCAGTGCTTGGCGTCGCCCACAGCCAGAGCGGTGGCGGGGTAATCCTCCTGCCCCTGGAGTGGCTTGGCGGCCTGGCGGGCTTCCTCGGTGGGGAAGAAAACGTAATCGGGCCGGCGCACCCCGTCGGGTGTGGCAATGCTGGGCTGCACCTCGAAGACGTGATTCAAAGCCTCGAGCACGGGGCGAATCCAGTCCCGCTCCGTCTGGGCCTCGTTCTCCGTGGGAGTGAAAGCGGCGTAAATGGCCTGGAGCCGCTTCATGGCGGCCCGCGCCTCGCTCGTCGCCCCCTGCCAGTCGAGCCGCCGGGGCAACAAGTGGTCGAGATAGTAATCGGAGAAGAGATAATGGTTGCGATGCTTCTCCAGAAGCAGAGTGAGTTGTTGAGGTGAATCAGACATCGTTCCTCCCTATCCAGCCTCAATCGCATACAACACCGTCATCAACCGCTCGTAGTCGTATTTGAGGAGGGCGGCGATTTCCCGCGCGGCCCGCTCCAGCCACTCCCGGTCCTGGCCCCGCTGGCGATATGCCTGGCGGACGTGAGCAGCCAGGAACTGCTCGGACGGCACCTCACCAGCAGCCGAAAGGAGCAGGCGTAGGTAGTAGAGCCGCTCGCTGAAGGCCCGCACTTCCTCCTCCGTACATTGATGCACGGAGTAGTGAAGCGGCGGAGGCTGGGCGGGCAGATGCTGACGAATGGCTCCGTCCTCCACACAGCCCACCAGGAGGACGCTGAACTCGGTGCGCAGGGTGTGCCTCAGCTCCGGATGCTCGGCGTAGATGGCCTGGTCGTAGACCTGCTCGGTGCTACGTCGCACCGCGCGGCGGCCAGGATCCAAGCCAGCGGTGGTGCCGTGGCTGACCACGCCGTAAACGCAAGCACCCTCGCCCACCTCGACCTTCACCAGGCTGCCCAGGGCCGGCGGCCGGTTGAGCTCCAGGCTCTCAGCCACAAAGCCTGTGGTTCCCGTTTCGATGATCTCACCAATTCTCATCGCACCACCCTAACCCGGACAAGCCGGAACTAAACAAGATTCAAATCTGATAAAAACCACCAAGACACCAGGACACTAAGTTTTTCAACTTTTTTTCTTCGTGCCTTCGTGTCTTCGTGGTTAACCTCTTGCCACTTGTGCAAGAACCAGACTGGTAAGATTCTGTTGTGATTCATACACCCCGCCTCCGCTTGCTGCGGTCTTTGGCCGAGCGGGCGTAGACGATGCCGCGCTCCGCCAGAGCCCTCTCCACCAGCTCCTCCACCAGCCGCCTCTCCCCCGTGGTGATGACCGCCTGCTCGTGGGCCTCTTGCAAGGCCGGGGGATAGGGCGGATAGTCGGGGCTGCGCTGACACTGGTCGTAAACCAGGGCGTGCACCAGGTTCAGCATCTTCTCACCCCGCATCACCCACTGGGGGGCCTCGATGCGGACCACCTCGCCGCCCACGTTCAGATAGAGGAACTGGATGCGATGGCTCTCATACTCTTTCTCATCCAAGATGGCCGAGGTGCTCTCGAAAACATCGGAGCGCCGGCCTTCCTGAAGAAGCCCCTCGAACAACTGCCGATCTAAGGCTGTGCTCAGGAAATTGCAGAGCGCGCGCTGCTCCCCGGAAAGGGAACAGCGTTCGCAATCCGAGGGATCGTCCTGACACAGCGAGACCCGCAGCACATTGGCTACGTCGTGGCTGCCGGTGAAACTGATGTAGCCAATCACCGGGACGCTGCCCGCCCGAAACCTATCCAGGTACTTTTGAAACTGGCCCAGGAACTCCCGCTTGACTCCGTCACCCTCGTTCTGCAACTGCCAGAGGATCAGAGAGCCATCCCTCAGCACTACCATCGAGTCAGTTGCCGTTTGGACAGCCTTTAATGCCGCCTGTAATTCGGCGATTTGCATCTTCACCCCCAGGCGCTCCCCCTCAATGGGGATGTTCTTCTGCCCAGGCGATACGTAGAGGTCGTCGTCCTCAAAACAGAGCCGCCCCTCCGAACTCAAATCAGCGTTGGGATGGCTGCCGTAGGTGAGGACGGCGTGGCCAGTGTTGATGACGTAGTAGCGCAGCGAGCTGTGGCGGTCGGGCGGTATCGAGGACCCGTCGGAGGCAATCACGCTGAAGTCGGTGGGAGGCAGCGGGGGTGAGAAGGTCTGGCTGAGGGTGTGGACGGGGATGGCCACCAGCCAGGGGAATCGCTCGCGGCGGTCGCGTACTTTGGCCCGCAGCTCCTTGGCGTCCACGGTGCGCAGGAGCTCTCGCGCCTGCCGCAGCAGATCGCGGCGCTCCTCGGCCACAAACGAAGCAGCCATCCTATCCACTTGCTGGCTGATGGGACCCAATTCTAAGGGCAATCCAATCCCCCTATTGACTCGTTACTCGTTGCCTCATTGCCCACAGTCAATTATACCTCATAGTGCCCCCCTTGACAAGAACAGGCTTGCAACATCGGCCAGATTGTAGTAAAATAGGTTGTGGGGTTGACCCGCTTTTTGGTGATTGAAATGAGGTGAATGAGATGGCCCTGGATGCAAACGAACAGCAAGCCTTGAACGAGTATAGAGACTTTCTCCTGCAAAGGTTTCTCCAACAGGTGGAGCGATTGGTTTTATTCGGTTCCAAAGCGAGGGGGGACTCTGTTGTTGGTTCAGACATTGATGTCCTAGTCGTCCTCCGGAAAAAGACGGAGCCCACCAAAGAAGGCTTTTATCCCTTTGGCTCTGCTGATCCTACTTGGAGAGAAATCGTGGGCGTGACCTTTGATCTCCTCACGAAGTACAACGTCAACATCTCGCCAACAGTGGTCGGGATAAATGAGTATGAAGAGTACTCCCCTCTGATGGCCCATGTTGAGAAGGAAGGAATCGAGCTATGGAGAAGACCAAGCTAGAGAGCGTAAAGCTTCGGATGGCACTTGCTGAGGAGAAGTTGGTCGTGGCAAGAGACCTCCTGGTGGCCGGACACCACAACGATGCGGTCGGGAAGGCGTATTATGCCATGTTCTATGCCAGCAAAGCACTCCTCCTGGCTGTAGGAGAAGACCCTGTCAGGCACACCGGCGTCATTACTTTCTTTGGAAAACACTTCGTTAAAGTCGGCCTGACCGATCCGAAATACGGACGTGCTCTTGCCATCGCCAAGCGGTTGTGGGAGGAGTGCGATTACAATGAGCGAAAGAGAGCGACTGAGGAGGAGGCGAGACTGGCCATTGCTGACGCTGAGGACTTCGTGCGTGAGGCACGGAGAATCTTGGAGGAGCTTCCGTTAATGACCTAATCGCTCAAGCGCCTCGTATAACCCATAATGGGATGCAGCAGATGATGGCCAACACGCCGCCCCTCTCGGAGCTCATCATCGCTGAGCGAGAAGAGGGACAATAAACCGCCAGCAACATGAAAGGGAGAGTTAATTGCCATGACACAGACAGAAACCGCCAGCAGCTACGCTATTTACGACAAGCTACTCGATTTGGAAAAGAGTATTCGAGAGCTGAGAATGCTCTTCCTGACCACAAAGTCGCCAGCGGAAAGGATTTGTCGCCACCCTGTTTCTCTGGAAGGAATATGGGCTGGCGCAAATATCACTGACGAGGACATTGAGGCCGCTAAACGTTCAATGTTTGCCTACCAGCATGAAAACAGGGATTACTAACCATGCCTTACGTAACTGACGCACATTCTCTGATTTGGTATTTCGCGCGCGACCCCCGCCTCAGTACAAAAGCCCTGGAGATTTTCAGGAGCTCTGCAGCAGGTAGAGAGATCATCATTGTGCCGACCATTGTCCTTGGTGAAATCCTATATGTTTCAGAAGCGGGTAGAACACCAGTGGCCTTCCAAGACATGCTATTGAGGATAGAAAAAGGCGACAACTACGAAATCGCTGCCCTTGATCTTCACGTGCTGAAGGCAGCCAGTGAGATTCAGGCTGGTCTTGAGATGCACGATAGATTTATCACTGCTACGGCCAAAGTTCTTGGTTTGCCTCTTATCACCAAGGATAAGGAAATAGCCGCTGCAGGCATCGTGGAAGTCGTTTGGTAGTGAGGTTTTCACTTGATCAGGTTGCTACACTTCGCTGACCTTCATCTAGGAGTGGAAAACTACGGGCGGATTGACCCCGCCACGGGACTCAGTACCCGCCTGATGGACTTCCTACGCTCCTACGATCAGGTGGTGGACTATGCGCTGGAAAACGACATCAACCTGGTGGTCTTCTCTGGCGACGCCTACAAGACCCGCGATCCTAACCCCACTTACCAACGGGAGTTCGCCCGGCGCATCCGGCGACTGTCAACAGCGGGCATTCCCACTGTGCTGGTAGCGGGCAACCACGACACCCCCAGCGCGGTAGGCCGGGCCATCGCCGTGGAGATCTTCGCCACCCTGGAGGTGGAGAACGTCTACGTAGCCAAGAAGCCGGAAGTCATCGCCATTGAGACCAAGGATGGTCCCGTGCAGGTCGTGGCCTTGCCCTGGATCACCCGCAGCGCGCTGCTGGCCCGCGACGAGTACAAGAACAAGAACCTGGAGGAAATCAACCAGCTCATTCTGGACAAGGTAATCAACATCTTCGAGGGACCCGATGGCCTGATCAGTCAACTAGACCGAACTGTGCCTACCATCCTGGCCGCCCATGCCACCGTCCAGGGGGCGGCCTACGGCTCGGAGCGGAGCGTCATGCTGGGCCAGGAGTTAATTCTGCCCCCCAGCCTGGCCAGGAACCCGGCCTTCGATTACGTAGCTCTGGGCCACATCCACAAACACCAGGTGTTGTACGAGCAGCCGCCGGTGATCTACAGCGGCAGCATCGAGCGCATTGACTTCGGCGAGGAGCGGGAGGACAAGGGCTTCATCATGGCCGAGGTGGAGCGAGGACGGGCCAGTTGGCAGTTCGTGAAAACCGATGCCCGCCCCTTCGTTACCATCGAGGTGGATGTCCAGAGCGACGATCCCACTACCGAGATACTGAAGGCCATAGCAACCCGCAACATTGAGGACGCCGTGGTGCGCATCATCGTCCACACAACCGCCGAAAAGGAGCCTCTCATCAACGAGGGCGAAATCCGCCGCGCCCTGGCAGGGGCCTTCCACATCGCGGCCATTGTCAAGGATGTGGAGCGCAAGGTGCGGCTGCGTCTGGGCGATCAGCCCATCGAAGAGATGACGCCCCGCCAAATGCTGGAGCGGTACTTCCAGGTGAAGCAGACGTCCCCCGAACGCACCCAATTGCTGTTGAAGCACGCCGAGAACATATTTCGGGAGCTGGAGGAAAGAAGTTAACGGAGGCCTGACTATGAGTCCAAAAGTAGAAACCTTCATGGGCAAGCTTAGTCTCGTTGCCGGAACCAGGCAGGAATGGGTCACGAACATGGCCGCGGTTCAGCCGGCTCAGTCTATCCTCCGGAAGCGCCCGAAGGAGAGCCTGTACATCATTCTTGATGTTACCGGCGATCCCTCGGGGCGGGAAAGGATTTGCCGCGAGCTAATCAGGATCATCGGCAAAGAATACTTCCAAGCCCCAGGCAGCGTCACGGCGAAGCTGCGCCAGGCCATAGGACATGCTAACTATTTTCTATTGCAAGAGAATCTCCAATCGCTTCCCCATGAACAACGCGCCGGAGGGCTAACCTGCGCCGTGCTCAGAGAGGAAACCGTCTATATTGCCCAGGCAGGGCCAACCATGGCTTATGTGTCCTACCAAGGGATGTTGATGAGCTTCCCAGAAAGATCCGTAACCGAGCTAATGGCTGAAGAGGCAATCCCCTTGGGCTTTAAGAGAGGGATGCCAATCCGCTTCTACCGAACCAAAGTGGGGATTGGAGGTTTCATCCTGCTGACGGTTGGCTCCCTGGCTCAACAAACCAGTCCAGAACAGATCGCCCAAGCCGTTGTTGGGAAAGACATGTACCCGGCTCTGGCTAGTTTGGAAGAGTTGGCCGGCAAAGAAGACGCTTCTGCCATGATCATCCAAGTTGCCCCAGCGGAAGAAATGCTCAGAGTTCAACGCCGAGCCCTGGTGAGACGGCCAGTCAGGCTCAGGGGCCAAGAGGCACCAATGGAGCAGCCCACCAAGCCCAAGGTCGAAGAGGCTCCAGTGGAACGGTTCACTAGACCCAAAGTCGAAGAGACTCCAGTGGAGCAGCCAACCAGATCCAAGATCGAAGAGGCTCCAGTGGAACGGCTTGCCAGACCCAAGCCAGAAGAGCCCCCGAAGGAACAGCTCGCCAGACCCAAAGTCGAAGAGGCACCAGTGGAGCGGCCCGCTAAGCCCAAGGCTGAAGAGGCGCCAAAGGAGAGGATCGCCAGGCCCAGGGCGAAAGAAACACCACAGAGGCGACCTACCAGACCCAAAGTTGAAGAAACACCCACGGAGCAGCCCACCAGGCCCAAGGTGGAAGAAACGCCAAAGAGGCGGCCTGCCAGGCCCAAGGTGAAAGAAGCTCTAAAAGAACGACTGCCCCATCCCGACTGGGATAGTCTGAAGAACAGAGTGTCGTCAGCGCTGACAAACACCTTGGAAGGAGCGGCCGGCTTCCTGAAAAGGTTCCTGCCCGAACGTGTAGTGAGCCCCGCCGAAGTAAAGGAGGCGCCACCTCCCAGAGAGCGTGCCACCCGGCCGCGCCGGCGCTCACGCACAAACAGAAGAATCGGAAGCTCCTGGAAGGACATTGCCATCACCGCCCCCATCGTCGTCATCATCTTGGTGATCATCGTCTATTGGCGGCAGGCGGTGGTCAGGCAAGCTCGTTTCAGCGAACTTTTGATCCAGGCCCAACAACAGATGCAGATGGTCGAGCAGGTAGATGAGGCCACGGCGAGGGGCAATTTGCTGAAAGCCCTCGACTCTTTGGTCGAAGCCGAGGAATTGGTCCCAGGCAATCCTCAAGTGAACGACCTGCGGGAGCAAACTGATTACATCTTGAAGAAGATAGATAAAGTCAGCGTGCTCGATTGGATAGACGCCCTGTGGGAATATGGAGAGCCAGGCAGCGACCCCAGCCGGGTGATCGTCGAGGGCATAGACATCTACGTCCTGGACAAGGGCCTCGACCGAGTGTACAAACACCTCCTCGACGACAGCTTGCAGGGGCTGCAGCAGTTGGAAGTGGATCCGGTGCTCCTACGCAAAGGCGACCAGCGGGGCCCCATCGTGGTGGGTGAACTAGTGGACATGGTTTGGGCAAAAGCCGAGGGCGGGCGACCGGATGGGGACCTTCTTGTGCTGGAGAGTGGAGGCTCACTGCTGGAATATGATCCTGAGAGGGGGATAAATGTGTTGCCCGTCGGTGGAAATGACGCCTGGATCCAACCTCAAGTAGCGAGAAGCTACCACGGCGACTTCTATTTGCTGGATTCGGGCCTGAACCAGATCCTGCGCCACAAACCCGATTACGGCGGCTTGTCCGAGGGCTACTTCGCCGCCCCAGGTGAGGTGGACCTGGCGGGGGTCGTAGACATGGCCATCGTTGGCGAAATCTACGTCCTCTATGCCGATGGGCGGATTCTGAAGTTCCTCGATGGTCAGCCGGCCTCCTTCGAGCTAACAGGACTCTACGAGCCTCTGCAAAATCCCACCGCCCTCTTCACCAGCGAAGAGACCGAGTTTCTCTACGTGGCCGACGCGGGCAACCAGCGCATTGTGCAACTGACAAAAGAGGGACACCTGGTACAGCAATTCCAGGCCAGTCAAAGCGAGGCATTCGCTCAATTAAAGGGTCTCTTTGCGAACGAAGCGCTCAATCGGCTTTACTTCGTCAGCGACAACAAACTTTATGTCACCAACATCCCCTCGGAGTAGGGCAGCCCTATGAGATAGGCTAAGGTCTCCAGATCGAGCTTCGTCGCCTCGGTCTGGAGACCTTCGGCGATCAAAGTTTTTGCCCTGCCGGGGGAAATGTGCTATAATAGACGCCGAATTTTGACATCGCTTTTGCTTCACGGAGCCAATACATGAGCCGTAAGTCAAATAACCACCGGTCCTCCTGGTCTAGGCTGCTGCTTGGCATATTCTCCATGATTCTCATAGTAGGTGGGGTCTACTTCGGCTACGGCTTCTATGTCACCATTAGAGACTTCGTAGCCCATGCTCAGCTCCCCTCCCTCCCCAGTGTGAGCCTGCCTCCCGTCTCCGGCCAAGTCCCAGAGAGACAGACCAATATCAGCACCGGCGGCGAGCCCCTGCCCGACTGGCAGAAAAAAGAACGGGTGAATATCCTCCTCCTGGGCATTGATGAGCGAGATGACCAGTATGGCCCCTGGCGCACCGACACCATGATCGTGCTGACCATTGATCCGGAGAACAACACAGCAGGTATACTCTCCATCCCCCGCGACTTGTGGGTACCCATCCCCGGCTACAGCGAGAATCGCATCAATACCGCCCATTACACCGGCGACCTGAAAAAGTACCCAGGCGGCGGGCCAGCCTTGGCCATCAAAACTGTGCAATATAACTTTGGCATCACTATCCACTACTACGTCCGCGTCAACTTCAGTGGCTTCGTGAAGGCCATAGATACCATCGGCGGGCTAGACATCTACGTGGAAAAAGAGATTGATGATCCTCTGTACCCTGATAGCGCCTATGGCTACGATCCCCTCTATATCCCAGCAGGCCTTCAACACATGGACGGTGAGCTCGCCCTCAAATATGCTCGCACCCGTCACACCGGCAGCGACTTCGACCGGCTACGACGTCAGCAACAAGTTATCATGGCTGTGCGCGACAAGGTTCTGCGCCTTGGAATGTTGCCCCAGTTGTTGCCCAAACTACCCGAGCTACTGACAACGGTGGGCGATTCGGTGCAGACAGACCTTCAGTTCGACGAGATGCGCAACCTGATTCAACTGGCCAGCAAAATGGAGGACGAACACATCAGGACTGGCGTCATCGGCAACTCCATGACCGTACCCACCACCACGCCCAACGGGGCCCAGGTTCTGATTCCCATCCGGGACGAGATCCGCGCCGTGGTGGACGAGATTTTCGCCGAGCCTACGCCAGAAGCCGAGGAAGAAGAGATCATTGAGGACAAAGACAAGCTTGCCGAGGAGGGAGCGAGAATTATCGTACACAACGGTTCTACCGTTGGCAACTTGGCTGGCCAAACCAGCGCTTTCCTGAAAGAACACAACCTCCAGGTAGTGGAATTTGGCAACGCCGAACGATTCGACTACCCCAATACGATCATAGTAGACTACACAGGCAAGGAATACACCGTCCAGTATCTAGCGCGGCTGCTCAATATTCCGCAGAACAACATCCAGCCGTTCACCGGCTCGTACAGTGAAATTGACATCCGCGTCATCATCGGAGCAGACTTCCAACTGCCGACATCACCCTAGCGATCTACTGACCGTGTTTCGTAATCCTGCGAAAACTGGCCTAAGGCTCAAGCCATTGGGTTTTTTCTTTTCCCAATCATCCGAGATTTTAAGGTAGGAAGACAGGCATGAGCAACGAAAACCCAGGGAGCACAAGATATGTCAACCCGTTCCTGTACTACCCCCCATATGTAGTAGTGCTGCTAAATCATCGCGCAGTCCAAGATGAGCCAAACTTGACAAGTAGGTAGATTTGTGATAAAATCGTAGTAATTCAATAGTAACGTACTTAATCAATTGCAAGAGATGTCCGCCGATAAGGGCTAACCTCTCAAAAATGGGGGGGGCGCAAAGCCACGGGTCTACGACTTAGGTTCGAGCTATGACGGCCGGGTTGCCGAAGCGGGTGATGCTTAATTACTTGACTAAGTTAAGTAATGAGCTGAAAGATGCCTGTGGCTTTCCGGTCGAACCGGAGCCGCAGGTTTTTTATTTGGAGCTAGATAGAGATGATGAAAGCTGAATCTAGAGAAAGAAAACAGCCCAAACCTCGCGCTAGAGGCAAAAAACCATCCGTACCCCTGCGTGTCCAGGGCTGGACTTTAGATTTGGGCTGCAAGCAAGTTGTCACAGGCAACGGGGTGCAAAAACTAACCCCCATGCTCTGCCGATTGTTAGAAGTATTGATGCGCAATCCTGAGAAGGTTCTGAACCGCGAGTTTCTGATGAAAGAGGTTTGGGAAACGGATTATCTTGGAGATACCAGAACGTTGGAAGTTCACATCTGTTGGCTGAGGAAGAAGATAGAAGAAGATCCTCGTCATCCCCACTACCTGAGAACAGTGCGGGGAATGGGGTATCGCTTCAGCTTGTCAGGATAGTGAGGAGGACAAATGTACCAAAGAACGGTACTCGAGAATGGTCTGCGTATCTTGACCTCCACCATACCGCACACCAGAGCGGCAAGCATCGCGTTCTTCATTGGTGTGGGCTCGCGCTACGAATCGGATGAACAGAGCGGAGCATCCCACTTCATCGAACACATGCTCTTCAAAGGCACAACGAAACGATCCACAGCCAAAGACATCTCCGTCGCTGTCGAACGCGTCGGCGGTCTCTTCAATGCCAGCACAGGTCAGGAGGAGAGCACCTATTGGGCCAAGGTGACCAAGCCTCACCTGGACATTGCCATTGACGTACTGGGCGATATGATCCGCCACGCTAAGCTCGAACCATCGGATATTGACAAAGAGCGACACATAATCAGCAAAGAAATCAACCTGACCCTGGACACGCCAGACGATCTAGTCCACCTCCTGAACAACCAGTTGGTCTGGCCAAATCACCCCTTGGGGCGCGATGTTGCTGGCAGCAAAGAGAGCATCGCCAACCTGGATCGAGACAAACTGCTGGATTACATGAGCAGCCACTATCTGCCAAATAACACCGTGATCAGCGTGGCTGGCGATGTCGAGCATGAAGAAGTAGTGAATCAGGTAGGTGCTTGCCTGGGTGACTGGACCGGAAGAGAAGAGGCAACAACGTATCAACCGGCCAGAGATAACCAGAGCGAACCACGAGTGCTGGTTCATAACAAGGACACCAAGCAGGCCTATATCTGCCTAAGCGTACCTGGCCTCCCTCGTGATCATCCCGATCGCATCAACCTGCGGCTTCTCAACGCCGTGCTGGGAGAGGGCATGAGCTCTCGGCTTTTCAGCAACATCAGAGAAAAGCGAGGCCTGGCCTATAGTGTTAACTCCTACTTCAGCGCGCTGTATGACACGGGGGTGATTGGAGTGGACGCTAGCGTTGATCCAGAGCACACTGGGGATACTATCGAAACTATTCTAGAGGAATGGAACGAGCTCAGACAAGAAGAGATACCGCCTGAAGAGCTAGCCAGAGCTAAGGACTTCGTAAAAGGACAATTGCTGCTCTTTATGGAAGACAGCCTCAGCGTAGCTCTCTGGTTCGGCTCCCAGGAGATACTCTTCTCCGAGATTCTGACGTACGGGGAAGCAATAGAAGCAATCGAGGCCACGACCACAGACGACATTCGGAGAGTAGCACAGACTCTTTTCTCGAAGGAGAAGCTGAATCTGGCCGTGGTAGGCCCCTTCAACAGCGAGGATGGGTTTAGGGAACTGCTGGAACTGTGATGGCTGCCCAAAGTTCCCCAGAGTTCCCCTGTGTTCCCCCTGGGCCTCATAGGAACTCAGGGGAACTCATAGAAACTCTCTTCGATGGCCCGAGACGGGCCTTGGAGCTTACATCATAGTTTCCCTGAACTCGATGGCCCCCCTCAGCAGGTTGTGCACCTCACAGCGGCGGGCCGAGTTGAAGAGGATCTTCCGCTCGCGCTCGGTCAGGCCCTGACCGAGGCCAATAGCAGTGACGAAGGTGGTCTTCTGCTGATGGCCGGCCTCCTCCACTCGGGTCTCTACCTGGACTTCCAACCCATCAAGCACTATGCCCTTGTTGGCCGCGACTGCGGCCATAGTCAGCACCATTCAGGCCCCCAGGGAGGCGGCGATCAGCTCAATGGGACAGAACTTCGCCCCCTCTCGCCCGATGTTGACCCGCTGGTCAACGACGAAGGTCCGCCCCCCCAAGGATTCCACCACCGCCCGTTCATCCCCAGCATAGGTCACAGTGATGACGTTCACGCTCCCGCCCCCTGACCCGCCCCTTCGACAAGCTCAGGACGCCGCAGCACTCTGGCGAAGTCGGCCGGCGTCACCCCCGGCGACTCGATTTCCTCTCGACGGTAGAACTCAGCGATGGTCGGCTCTATCGCACTCGGCTCCACCCCAGCCAGGGCTGCCTCCAGGGCTTCCAGCTTGTCAGCCGGATAGAAGAAGAAATCGCCGCTCAGCGACGCCTCGGCGATGCGCCCCTCTTTGGTCTCCACGATGGCTCTGATCAACCCACCCGGAGCCTTGTACACCCGCTGAGACACCTCCACCCCGGCAGCGATTTTGACTTGCCATTCCTCTCGCCGCTTGCCCCGCTTGTACAGCCACTCGTCAGTGGTATGAGTTTGCTCGAGTTCGGCCATCTTGTCGTAGACGGCGGACGGCAGCTCAGCCCTCTCCAATGGCCCCAACACCGCCTCGTAGTTGGCAACCAGACTGGCCTCGATCTCACCCAGCGGCGGCACCGCTCCCAGTTCCCGCTTGATGGTAGACAGGTTCTCGCGCAGGCTTTTGTGGACCTTGTCGCGGTACTTCTCATCGGGCACTCTGAGGACGCGAACCATGGTCTCGTAATCGAAGTCCATGATGATATTGCCCACCAGTATCAAATAGTCTCCGATCTCGGCGGCGCCATTGCCGGAGATCTTGCGCCCCTCGGAGGTGATGATGTCGTTGACAGGCTTGTAATCGGCGGGGATGCCCATCTGGCGATAGGTTTCAGCGGCCGGCTCCAACAGCGCGCGATAGAAAGCCCCCTTGTCTGACGGGGCCAGGGGGTTATTCTTGTGCAGCACCAACTGATAGAAAAGCTGATGGCCGTCCAGGTAAACCGCTCCGCCGCCCACCTCGCGCCGAAACACGGGTATGTCGTGAGCGCGGCAGTAGTCGAGGTCCACCTCCTGGGTCACGTCCTGATGGTAGCCTATGCAAACGTAAGGCTCGGCTGGGGCCAGGAGAATCAGGCCCTCCATATCCAGGCGCGGCAGGGCATGGTAAATGAGTTGTGATTCGAGCCACGGCACGTGGCCCAGATTGTATAGTTTCATCACTTATCGTACTTCTCTCGCTCGGCGGCGATGAATTTTGCGAAGGCGGGATCGGAGGGGCGCAGCAGGTTGCCCACTTCGCTCAGGTCAGCAACCTCAATCTTGGCCAGCCAGCCCTCACCGTAGGGGTCCTCGTTGATGACGGTGCTCTCCCACTCGATCTCTTCGTTGGACTCGGTTATCTTGCCGCTGACGATGGCTTTGACACGGCCCACCCACTTGCCCGATTCCATGGACATAAAAGGTTTACCGCTCTCCACATCGCGCCCCACCCGGGCCACCTCAGCGTAGACTATCTCGCCAGCCAGGGCCTGCCCTAAGTCGGTGATGCCCTGAGTGATGACATCGCCCTCCACCCGGGCCCAGTTGTGCTCCTGGTCATAATATAGATCGTCGGGGAATTTGTACTTATCAATTTTCATGGTTGTGCTCCTTTCTTTTTAAGACTCCATCGCCCGCCAGACGAACTCGCTGATGTCTATTGTCCGCAGGCGGATTTTCTCCCGTCTGGCAGCGGTCAGCAGGGTGCGCTTGCACTGCTGGCACGCAGTCACGATCCATTTGGCTCCTGTGGCCTGGGCCTGTTCCATGCGCCGCCGGGCCACGGCGGCTGCCAGTTCCCGGTCGGCCATCTCCACGTCACCGCCCCCGCCGCAGCATAGCGAGTGCTCGCCGTGGTCTTCCATCTCGGTGAAAGAAATGCCGGGCACGCTGTTAATGATCTGCCGGGGCGCGTCGTAGATTCCACTGGTTCGCCCCAAGTCGCAAGGGTCATGGTAAGTTACGGGGTCGCGGAAACCCTTCAATTCGATGCGGCCAGCCCCGATCAGATCGGCCAGTAGCTCCGTGGCGTGAACCACCTCGAAGCCCAGCGGCTCGCCGATGATGTGCCGATAGTCGTGTTTCCAGGTGTGGTAGCAGGAGGGGCAGGCCGCCATCAGCTTCTTAGCCCCCAGGGCACGCACGGCCTCCACGTTGTGGCGGACCAGTTCTGCGGCCGACTTCCCCATGCCGGCGATCACCAATGGGAAACCGCAGCACCATTCGTCTCCGCCCAGGGTGGTGAAGTCCAGCCCGGCCTTCTCCATGATCTGGGCCATGGTCTGGGGCACGCTGTAGACCATCGGATAAAAGGCAGCCACACAGCCTGTGAAGTACACCACCTCGGCCCCTGCCCGGTGATCCATACCCTCCGGCACGTGTTCCAGATTGGCACTCCAGCCCAGCCGGCTCTCGTTGGGGTCACCAGAGATGTTGTAATTGGTGGTCACGGTGTCGCGCAGGGTGTCCATCAACTCAGGATACTGGCCCAGTTCCACCAACTGCTCGCGCATAGCGATCCACAGCGCGCGGGTGTCAATGTGCACCGGGCACACCACGTTACAGCGAGCGCAGAGGGTGCAGTCGTAGGCGCCGCGCGACCAACGGGCAATGCCCTCCTCGGTCGGTGGACGATAGCCAAACAAGCGGGCCAGGAAGCCGCCGTATTCCCCCTTGATTAAGCCTTTCAGAGTGTGGATCTTATCCAGCGGGGTGATCTCGTCAAGCTCCTTCTCAGTGAAGGTAGGGCACGATGTGATACATTCCCCACAACGGGTACACCCCTCCAATTCCAACAGTTGTTTGATGCTGAAGAGCGACGGATTAATCTTGGGCATATATCACTCCTTCTCCCGGTGAGCCCTCTCCTCGGCCACTTTGTTGATGACGACGACCAGCGGGCTCATGAGCACGTGGAAGAACTTGCTGAAAGGCATGTAGAACATCAAGAAGGTGACAATCCCAAAGTGGACGAAAAACGACCAGAAGTGCAGCGCCTCCCAGGGCCAGTTGAGTGGCTTGATCAAGCGCGACAGCGGATACCCGATGAAGGCGAACACCGCCGTAGCCTGAAGCGGCCCCTTTGTGACCTCATCGGCCAGCAGGCGGAAGGCCTCCACTGGGTAGCCGGTGAGGACGATGGTGAACAGGATGCCCAACACCACTTTGTCACTGGCGAAGGTGCGCAACTGTGCATCCTTCAGCACGAAGCGACGGTAGAAGATGACGACCAGCCCAGCCAGGAGAACCAAATTCAGAAACTCATTAGCGAAGGCCATCAGTGGATGGTCGAAGTTGATCAGCATGAGCACGATGGGATGCTCAATGTGAAAGATCGGGTGCAGTATCTCGATGGCCAGCCCCGTGACAGTTGACATAACGCCAAGAGTGAAGAAGCTACCGAAAACGATGATGTGAGCCAGCCAACGCGGTTTGCTCTTCTCACGCAAGGGCAAATGCAGTATCCCATCCCTGATCAAGGCTTTGAGAGCAACGAACAGATAGCGACTGAAGATCACCCCCAGCGCGATTCTTATAACTGCTCCCAGTTTCCTGAGCCGCGATGCATCGGGCGGGAGGCCTGGCGCCCGCCCCCGCAGCCAGATGGAGAGAACGTACAGCATCTCAAGGCCAAACAGGCCCAAGGTGATGAGATGAATAATCCAAAACAAGGCAAGGCGAAAATCGAGGTGAGAGAAAAACGGCAATCTGTCCACCCTTCGTCTCCTTTGCATTGGGCAAATTGGGAAACTGGTCTACGAATCTACAATTATACGAGTTTACGGATCTACCAATGTACCATCAGGGCATATCAAAGGTCTGTTCGATAACCCTGACGGCTTCGGAGATGCGCTTGGCATCAAGCACACAAGAAACGGTTGAGATGGAAGTGCTGATGGCCAGTATGTTGATGCCTACCGATGCCAGGGCGTTGAACATGGCCCCCGCGATTCCCGGACGCTCCCGAAAATCGGGGCCAAAGATCGAGACTATCCCCACTTCCGGCTCGTGGATCACCTCCTTCGCCCCCAACCGAAGCTTGATCTGCTCGAGTATGGATAAAGCAGCGTCCAGATCATTCCGGGCGACGCAAAACACAACGTGGTCATGGCTGTTAAGGTCTATGCACTGAACGATGAACTCGACGTTGATGCTCTCGCGGCCCAGAGCAGAGAGAATCACGCCAGCCACGCCGGGACGATCCGGGATGCCCATGACCCCTACTTTGGCCAGGTTGGAGTTCCTGATGACGCCACCGATTTTCACCTTTTTCATTGGATTACCCCCTTTCGCTAAGATTTGGATTACTGTATGAACACGTCCAATATCATGCCCACAAAGAGAAGGAAGAGATAAGGACTCGAAAGCTTGAACATCTTCCAGGCTCTTTCGGGAGAAGGTCTGAGAACCAGGTAGATGTTTCCCAAACTTATGAGAAGGCCAGAAACCAGAGCTAAGCCCAAGTATAAGTAGCTGAACGGTCCGAAGAAATACAGGAGGATCGAGAAGAGATACATCAGTAAGACGGTGGCCAAGATGCACCTGAGGGTCTTCTTCAATTCAAAAACGGCGGGGAGCATGGGAACACTTACCTTCTGATAATCGTCGCTGTAGAAGATAGCCAGGTTCCAGATGTGATTGGGTATCCAGAGGACGACGATGGCGCCGATGAGGAAGGCTACGAGGCTGATGCTGCCACTGACTGCCGCCCAGCCAAAGAGAACCGGCAAGCCACCGCTGAAGCCCCCCCAGATGACATTAAGAGGACTTCGTCTCTTAGTCAACAGGCTATAGACGATGACGTTATCGGCCAGGCCCAAGAGCATACAGATGAACGAGAGGAAATTGATTCGCCAGGATAGGATCAGGGAGATCAAGGCCAAGGCCAGTCCAAAGTAGAGAGCCCTCTCCGGAGGATGGATCCTCTGGGAGGGAATAGGGCGTCTCTTGGTCCTCTCCATCACGACGTCTATGTCCCTGTCAATGTAGCAGGTGATAACATTGGCCCCTGCGCAGCCTGAGGTGATGGCCACAACTGCGACGAGAAACAAACTCCAAGGAATACTCTGGCCCTCGGCGGCGACGACCATCGTGCCGATGGCGGTGAAGACGAGAAGAAGCACAGACGCAGGCTTCGCGACCTCCACATAGTTCTTGACCGACTGGAGCATCCCCTTTGGCGCTCTCTGGCGAACTTCCTCTTCGTAGCCGCCCACGACGCTCATCCTACACTCTCTCCCAAGTGAATAAAAAAGGTAACCGTTCAGCCCAGTGTCATTGCGAGCGGTTTTTGCGAAGCAATCCCCATCGTCGTGGGGAGCAATCGTTGCGAAGCGATCTCCAAATCGGCGATTGGGGATTGCTTCGGCACAAAAAACCGTGCCTCGCAATGACACCTGAACTCCTTGACACCCCAAATTCTTTACAGA
>CAZGKH010000023.1:0-18095 GCA_964525665.1 uncultured Anaerolineae bacterium
TGGTACTGACCACGGCCTGAATCTCCTCGGCCGGGAGTTCCCAGAAATCCATCTGAGGATTCCCCAGCCCGGCGTTGTTGATCCAGATATCAATCTTGTCAAAGCGGGCCTGGGCCGCGTTCCACAGGGCCTGCACTTGCTCAAAGTCAGTCACATCACAGGGGTGGCCAAACACGCGATCCTCTCCGTGCTTGGCGGATAGTTGCGCGACAGCTTTGTCAACGGCCTCTTGAGTGCGGCCACTGACTGTGACGGCGCAACCCAGAGCCAGGAACGAGTAAGCGAGACCGTAGCCGATGCCGCGAGTGCTGCCGGTGATAACGATGACTTTCATGAGCCTACCTCACTTTCGCAATCCAGAAAAAGCTTTGTCAAGCCACTGTAGCTGTCTACTCTTCTATCTCGGAAGGGAAACGACGACTCACTCCTGACCTCTTCAATAAGGGCCATATCTACAGGGCATACCAATATCTCGTCTTCTTTCTCAGATGCCTCTTCCAACACCTTGCCGTCAGGGTCGGCAACGAAGCTGCGGCCCCAGAAAGCAATTCCTCCCTGGCCGTCGGGGCTTTCTTCAAACCCAACGCGGTTGACAGCGGCTAGATAGCAGGCGTTGGCGACGGCATGGCCTCTTTGCACCACTTGCCAGGCCTCCTGGTAGCCGGGATCTGGCTCGGGGCGGCTATAGCCAATGGCCGTGGGGATGAAGATGATCTCGGCGCCGCTCATGGCCGTCAGCCTCGCCGCCTCGGGGAACCACTGATCCCAGCAGATCAGCACACCGATGTCGGCATACCTGGTACGAAAGGCCCGATATCCCAGGTCGCCAGGGGTGAAGTAGTACTTCTCGTAATAGTGTGGGTCGTCTGGGATGTGCATCTTGCGGTATTTGCCCAAGAAGCGGCCATCGGCGTCTATGACGACAGCGGTATTGTGGTAAAGGCCCGCTGCCCGTTTCTCGAACAGACTGGCTATGAGGACGATCTCTAGCTCGGCTGCCAGTTGGCAAAGCTGCCGCAGCGTTGGGCTGGCTTCGTCTATCTTTTCCGCCAGCCTGAAATTGGCGCTGTCCTCAACTTGAGGGAAATAGAGAGACTTGAAAAGCTCTTGAGTGCACACGATGTTTGCGCCTCGACTCGCTGCCTGTCTGATGCACTCTACGGCTTTGTCATTGTTCTCCTTGACATCTTCACCACACGACATCTGGATCAAACCAACGTTGACGATTCTCCTCACGCTAGCCTCCCATCAGCGAAACCCGCCGGTTGAGGCTGTGTGACACAGCCTATGGCGCCGCCGTGCTCGATCAGACTCACGGCCTCAATGTCGATCACTTCTCTGTTCGGGAATTGGTCCGCGATGATAGCCTTGGCGCGTTCATCGTGGGCATGGCCAAAAATGGGCACCAACACCACCCCGTTGGCGACCAAGAAGTTGCTGTAGGCCGCATCCGTCAGCGTAGACTTGCGCCAACCGATCGCCCGCGAGACCTGGTAGACCTGCGGCACGGGCAGGGGCACGAGGGTGAGGGGCTGGCCAGATTCGGTCGTCGCCGCCTGCAATTCCTCACGGGTTCTGACGAACATGGGGTAGCGCGGGTCGCTTTCGTCGTCGGGCCAGTTGTAGAGCACCGTAGACTGGGCCGTAAAGCGCGCCACGATGTCAATGTGCGAATCGGTTTCGTCGCCCCACTCCTCGCACTCGCCCCTGCCTGCGCCGGTCAGCCAGACGAAGTGCCTCACTCCCAGATAGTCGCTCAGTATCTGTTCGATTTCGGCCTGGCTCTTGCCCGGATTGCGATGGCGGTCAATGATGGACGGCCGGGTGGCCATGAACGTGCCCGTGCCATTCACCTCCACGGCTCCCCCCTCGAGAACCAGGGGCGGCTTGAAGACAGGCATGCCCAGTCTCTCCCCGATGAGCGACGGCACCTGGTTATCGAGTTGATAGTCAAAGCGGTTGCCCCAGCCATTGAACTCCCAATCGGTGATGGCGACGTCGCCATCGGCATTGACGACGAAGATCGGGCCGTTGTCGCGCGCCCAAACGTCGTCGGTGGGGATGATGTAGAAGTCCACGTTCTCCAGGCCGATGCCAAAGTATCTGAGCTGATCGGCGATGTGGTCCCTCTGCGCCTCGTCAGCCACGATGAGGTGGATGTTTTCGTGGGTGTGCAAAGCATCCACCATCATCAGCCACATTCTCTCCAGTTTCAGCTCGTAGTCTCGGTATAGCTTGGCCTGCGGCCACTGGAGCCACGTGCCTTCGTGGGCTTCCCACTCGGCGGGCATGCGGTAGTGTTGATGATTGGCCATTTTCTCACTCACGCTCTTCTCCTAAACGAACGCCGGAGTCCCGAACTTGTTCGGGGTGTCCGCACCAGTAATCCGATTTCATGGTCAAGAAGACCCCCAACAAGTTGGGGACTCCCGTTGGAGCCGTGCTTCACAACTGCGGCTCGATAGCAGGCTGTTGCTGCGTGACGCAATGCATCATGCCGCCCAGCTCAGCCACTAGCGGTGCGTGTATGCCGATGATCTCCCGACCGGGGAAGTGCTCGGCTATGATGCCCTTGGCCACGGTGTCGTTGACGTCGCCATAAACAGGCACCAGCACGACGTTGTTGGCTACGTAGTAATTGGCATAAAGCCCCAGCGAAAGCACAGACTCGAAGGGCGGGACAGTGGAGGCATCCCTGGTGGAATAGACTCTGGCCTCGGTCACTGGCACGGGTACCAGAGTGAGGGGCTCACCAGACTGGGCCACGGCTTTCTTCAACTCATCCAAGTGTTTTCTGAAGTAGGGGTAGCGCGGGTGAGAGGCATCTTCGGTCCAGCTATAGAGCACGGTGGCCTCATCCACAAAGCGCGCGGCGCCATCAATGTGCATATCCGTATCCCCAAGCCCTATTTCCCCTGTCAGCCAGATGATGTGCTCGATGCACAAGTATTGTCTCAGAGCCTCTTCGATCTCCTCCTGAGTCTTGCCGGGGTTGCGATTGGGGTTGGCTATCGAGCTGCGAGTGGCGAGCAGCGTCCCCTGGCCGTTTACCTCGACGCCCCCTCCTTCAAGAGTTATCGGAGCGGTGAACAGCGGTAGCGACAGCATCTCGGCGATTCCCGCCGGGACCTTTCGATCCTTCTCGAAGGGGTAGCGCTCCCCCCAGCCGTTGAAGTTCCAATCGGTGGCCGCCAGTTGGCCCTTGCCATTCACCAGGAAGATGGGGCCGCTATCCCGCGCCCAGACGTCGTTCGTGGGGAAGACGTGAACGTCAATGCGGCTCTGATCGAAGCCATAGTACGTTATCTGCCGTTGAAGGTGATCCCTCCCGCGTTCATCCGCCACCACGATGTGCACGGTTTCGTGTTGGTGCAGGGCCTCCGTCATCGCCAGCCAGATGTGCTCCAGACGCATCTGGTTGCCCGGATAGACATCGTCATGCGGCCATTGCAGCCAGGCGCCCTCGTGCTTTTCCCATTCGGCGGGCATGTGAAATCCAGCTTCGGCAGGTGTTTTCGTCATGGTTCACTTTCTCCGCCCACAGCATTGCTTATACTTCTTCCCGCTGCCACACGGACAAGGATCGTTTCGGCCCACTTTTCTCGCAGTCGTTTCTTGCCTCGTGTGCTCTTGCTCTGCGCTGTCAACGACGGCTTTGAACATCTTATAGTGCCTTTTCAGGCGGTTAACATACCGTCTATCTCGCAAAACAAACTCGACCTTCTCTAGCAGTACTGGCGCTAACTTCGATTGCTTACTCATCAAGTTCAGCGCCGGACCTTGCATCTCCCGCAGCGCCGCAGGGTAGTCATCCCCCAGCCACTCGGCATAATACTCAAGGCTTTCCCAACCATAGGCAATCACCGCGACGACTTCGCGCCTTTGCTGCCAATACACGTTGAAGATCACCCGACGGCAATCGCAGTTGGGTTCATTGCAGTACGCTTCGATCAGGCTGTACTCACCACCAGGCAAATCGGGATCATTGATAGCGATGATCGTGCGCGTTTCCTTCTCAGCGACTTCGGGAAATCGCTCATGGAACGGTTCGTAGGGCATTTGTCATCTCCGCCGTTCAAATGTCGGGCACACGCGACGCCTCTGCCTCCTACCCGATCCGCTCCGCCTCACGCTCGGCTGCCGCCAGGATGCGATCCAGCTCGGCCAACACTTCCTGGGGCAGAGGCTTGGGATGGTGCGTCTCGCTGAGTCGCTTGAACTCTTCTATCGCCACCTCACGCGGGTCACGCGGCTGCCCGTCGGGCCCCTCATACCACAGCAGCTTGGACAGCCGGAAATCGCGGATGTGCTTACGGGTGTGCTTCTGGGCCAGGAAGTGGCCGCATGGCCCCACCGCCGCGATTACGTCCAGCGCCATGTCGGCCTCGTCGAACTCGAAGCCGTGCAGCAGGTCGTACGCATACTGGCAGATCTCGTGATCGAGGATCACCTGCTCAGGGTAGAGGATCATCGAGCTATTGAGCAGGCCCAGGTAGCCGCATATCTCGCCGCCGTACAGTGGGGCAAGGGCCGCGCCCATCCCAGCATCGCTGCCCGACTGCCAGCCTACGTCGGCGGCGTCGCTGCTGACGCTGCCCCCACCCAGGCTGGGCACTCCCCAGGCGTGGGCCTGTTGCACAGCTATCCACGACAGGGGGACTGGCACGTCGCCGATGTAGCCGCCCGTGCGCGGGTGCATGAGTGAGACATAGTTTGAGTGGAACACCGGCGCGCCGGGATAGGCCAATTGCAGCAGCACCATACCGCTCACCACTTCGGCGTCGCCGACCACCAACGCGCCCAGGGGAGTGGCCGGCGCGGTGGAGCCCATGGTCGGCATGGCCATGAAGCTGATGGGAATGGCGGCCTCGGCGTAGATCAGCGCCGTCTCAATGCTGTCGCCATCCTGGGCCAGCGGGGCGATGGTGCAAAAGTTGGCGCAGATGGGAGGCCGTCGCCGCCGCTCCGCGTCGCTGCCGGCCACCACGGTCGCCATCTCGACGACGTAGGCCGCTAACTGCGGGGGCACCGTCATCCCCCCGCGCACGTGCTTGAGCGTGTTGGTCAGCCCGGCGTGACACTGGTGCAGCGGCGCGGTAAGGCCGTAGTCCTGCGCGCTGACCAGCGGCCAGTAGAAACTGATCAGAGGCAGGGCGTCGCATACCCGCGCCATCAGCGCCACGTCTGCTTTGCGCGAGGGGCGCATCTGGCGGGTCTCCGGGTCAACCACGTGCACGCCGGTCCCGTCGGTAGAAAGGTAGGAGCAACTCCCATCCAAGAGCAGGTCAAAGCACTCCTCGCGGCCTCCCAGCACAAAAGAACGCGGCGCGGTGGACATGGCCTTCTCCACCAGGTCGGGCGGGATGCGGACGATCTCGGTATCCATGTCCACCCGCGCGCCGTGGTCGGCGAATATCTCCAGCGCCCTGCGGGATGGAAAGTGGACGCCGACCTCGTCCAGGAGGCGCAGCGTACCGCCTTTCAAGGTCTCAAGCTGCTCATGGGTCAGCAGTTCGCTCTTGAAGGGCGAAGTAAAGGGGACAATGTCCGGCGTTTCAGAATACATGTGAAGTCTCCTGTGGAGTTAGGCGCGATCTACCGTGCGCGTTGGTAGACGATGTCTCCGCCGATCACAGTCATTTCGACGGCAATGTCCTTGATGCGACTCGGATCAATGTCAAAGGGATCTTCAGCCAGCACGACTAAATCACCCAACTTGCCAACTTCCAGCGCCCCCCTGTCCGCTTCCTGAAAGGCGATGCGGGCAGCGTTGATGGTGTAGAGCTCCAGTCCCTCCTGGACGCTCACCCGCTCGGCGGGATTGGAATGGTTGACGGCAGCGTGCACGCCGATCAGCGGTGCCAGGGGCGTGACGGTGCTATCGGAGCCGCCGGCCACTAGCAAGCCCGGACGCATCAGGGTTCGCACGGGATCGGCTTTCCAGGCCCGCTCCTCCCCCAGGGTACGGTAATACTCGGTGTGGGGCCAGTAGTGGTTGAAAGGCGGCTGGATGGCCAGGGCCACTCCCAACTGTTGAGCCCGCTGGATCTGATCCTCCCGAATGACCTCACAGTGCTCGATGCGGTGGCGGTGGTCGTCGCGGGGATGAGCGGCCAGCGCCTTCTCGTAGGCATGGAGGGCTTGCTCCACTGCCGCGTCACCGACGGCGTGCATCGCGACCTGCAAGCCAGCCTGGTGCGCCTTGAGCACGAAAGCGTCAATCTCTTCCTGAGAATAGTACAGCGTGCCATAGCACTCCGGGGCATCGCTGTAAGGCTCGGACAGGGCCGCGGTGTGCGGACCGACGTCGCCGTCCAGGAGGATGCAACCGCCGATGCGCGGCAGGCCCAACTCGAGCACCCTATCCACATCGGTGATTTGATAGAAGAACACAAATCGCAGCGGCAGCGACGGGATAGCCGCCAAGAACTCCTCCGCAGCCTCATTATCGCCGCCAACACCACCCTCCAGTGCGTGGACAGTGGTAAGGCCCACCGAATGGGCCTTTTCAATCGCCTGGGCGACCATCGCGGCGGCCTTCTCATCTGTGCCAAAGTACTCGCCAAACCTGGCGAACGCCTGGTTGTTGGCCTGGTCAGCCAGCAGACCGTTGGGTCGTCCACTGACGTCGCGCATCACGCCGGGGGTCTCTTTGGGAAAGGCCAGCAACTCCAATCCACGGCTGTTCACGGCGGAAGCGTGCCCTGTCACACCAATCAAGCAGACCGGGTTGTGCGGGGCGACGGCATCCAGCGCTTCGATGATCGGGCTGAACTTCTCGGTATCCAGGGCGTATTCGGTGAAGCCCATACCAAGGATGGGGTCGCCGGGCGGCATCTCAGCTACGGCCTGGCGGATGATGGCCTGCAAGCTAGGATGGTCTCCGGCCTCGCTCACATCCAGCGCGGCCAGGCTCAGGGCCGTCCAGAGAAAATGAGCGTGGGTGTCAATCAAGCCGGGCAGCACCGTCTTACCGGTCAGGTCGAGCACCGGCATGCCCTCAGCGTGGGGGGCAACGTCGTCCCACGTCCCCACGGCGACGATGCGGCCATCGCGTACCGCCAGCGCTTCGGCTCGGGGCTGTTGCGGATCCATGGTGACGATGTTGGCATTGCGGAGTGCTAGGTCATTGTTGAACATCGGGTCTCCTTCACACTACAGCGGATTGGGAAATCAACGGATTAGATTGGTGCGCAACTGCTGATACTGGGTCTGGCACGGATTGCCGTCGGCTAACCACACATCGGCGGTATTCAGGTCCATGATAATTGAGGCGACTGTGACATACTGTTCTACTTTCGGAAACCGTGAGTCATGGTGAGAGCAAATGGAGTTAGGCAGGTCAAAGTGATCGGCCAGTATCTCCTTTAGCACTGTCACGTCGCAGTCGCCGCGGTGTTGTTCAAGAAAGCGATTCATACGGCGGTGACGAAAGAGGCTGCCAGGTCCATCCCAGAGCTCCACATCCTTCAGGTCGAAGCCGGGACAGACAAAATGGTTGGCGTGGCCGTAGACGCCATCCTCTGGGAAGGCTATGAACACCCGCGAATAGTCTCCCGGTGCAGCTTCGACGTTGATGGCCTCCCCGTCGCGATGGGCGATCAGGTAGTTGGCCGACGAGGCTCGCGGGTGGCGCGTGATAGCGCCCACGGCGTCGGCCATGGTCTCGGCTTCCAGAATGCCGCGCAGGATGGCGTGGTATGGCACTCCCGGCTTACCCCTATCCTGGTCTGTCACCAGTGCGTTGGTGACCAAACCGATGCCGGCCGAGTTCAGGCCGGTCTTGGCCAGCAGGCCCGCCTCAACCACGGTAACAAAGTTGGCCCCCTCAGTGACCTCGGCCTCCAGTATGACGACGGTTTCGGAGGCTGCTGGTTTCCAATCCCAGTTCTGTCCAACGAGAGTATGCCGGTCGGCGGTAGCTTCGGGGAGGGCCACAAATGCCGTGCACTCGTGGGCGGCGGCGCGGGCTACAGCGGCGAACATGATCTCTGTGCGCACGTTCAGCGCCAGGATGTCGCCAAAAGCCAGGCCAGCGCCATCGGCGATGCCGCGCATTTCGTCGAGAAAATGCGCGCGGTAAGCTTCGATAGCCGGCGCGTAGGTGTGCGCATGCTCGACGACCCTTTGCCAGTCCCAGCCAGCATAGTGCTCGAAGATCTCCCGATAGACCTCGACGTTGTGCCTGATACGTTGCGAGGCCTGCGCGCCATATTGCTGACCGCGCTCAAAGGCCCCTCCCCTCACTTGAACTCGGGGGAATGATAGCGCAGACGGATAACGTTCGTCGGGCATACTGCACCTCGTTTGTCGGCTGGGCCAGCGACATCTCAAAGGGGTGTCAATGATGTTTAAGCACCAGAACCAAGCTTCTTTCCCAGCTCGTAAGCTTTTTCCATCACATCCCGATCCTTCCGGATCTCTCCGGCGTCCTGGGCGTATCCGTAAACCATGCCCACGATCTCCGCCGGGATGTAGTTGAAGGTGTCCTGGAACATACGGATGGCATTGACCGCGCCTGAGTCGAAGGGATCGTCACCGCCGTACGTCAGCACCACCCCGATGCGTTTTCCGGCCAGCACGTGTTCCTCGGGCTCATCTACGTCACTGCCCATACCGTAACACCGGTCCATGAACAGCTTAATCTGGGCGGAAACGGTGAACCAATAGATCGGGCTGGCGTACACCACGGCATCGGCGGCGCGAAGCTTGGGGTACAAGGTCTGCATATCATCTTCGATGATGCAGTCTATGGCGGCCACCCCTTGGCAGGAATCGCACGCGTCGCAGGGCTGAATGTCCATGCCGTGCAGGTAAAAACTTTCGACAGTTGCTCCGGCTGCCTCGGCGCCTGCGGCTACCTGGTCGGCCAGGATGGCGCTATTTCCGGATCTGCGCGGACTTCCCTTCAAAATGACGACTTTGGCCATTAGATCCCTTCCTTTTCCTCATTAGATCATCAGCCCCATCGGTAGCGCACACCATATCCCCCACGCGGATAGCGCCAGGTGATGGCTCCGTGAGGGCAGACCGCTCGACACGAACCACATTCCAGACAGCCTTCGCAATTGTGCACCAGGCTGCCTCCCCACCAATACAGCTCGGCCGGGCAGACGATGGTGCAGGGGCGTTCCTCGCACGCCAGGCACAGCTCTTTCTGTACCACGATGTGCGGTTCGGGATCGGGCTTGGAGATCACTGTGGCCAGTTTTGCATCCAGGTGGGCTTCCATACGGCGTCTCCTACTTCCGCGCCTGCCGCCTGCGCCAGCGAAGGGTGTCCATCCAAGTAGCCAAGCCCAGCGGCCAGCGGACGTACCACGGGGCCACGGGCTTAACCAGGCTATGATACAGATCGCCCCATAGAGAATAGGGGTGCTCTTCCTCTTCCATCAGCCAGCGGTTGAAATAGCGGCTGGCAATGCGGAGCAGAGGGTCCGGATACTGGTGTCGGATCTCATCGTACCATCCTTCGCGCTGCCAGGCCTGGCGTGCCTCTCGCTGCGTCTCGACCAGACCTTCTTCATCCAAGAAGTCTCGATAGACAGCCAGCGTAGCCTCGGAGAAATCGCCCTTTTCGCAGGCGTGCTTCACAGTGCGGGCTGCAGCGGCGCCGCTGGCCATTGCCGGCCAGGATCCTACTCCGTCTTCAGTGGTGAACTTGCCCGCATCACCGGCCAGAAGCACGCCGTCCCCATACAAACAGCTCAGGTCATCCACGCCGCCGTAGGGGATGAGGTGCGCCTGGTACTCGCGCAGCTTCGCCCCCTGGATCAGGCGGGCGATATACGGGTGGCGCTCACGGGCCGCCAGCACGTCGTAGGCTGGCACTCCGCACGCCTGCAACACGTCGAGCGGCACCTCGGCGGTCAGGGAGAGCGAATCCCGGTTCGTGTAAAGCTCTGTGTAGTACGCTTTCGTATGCCCGGTGAGGCCGGAGACGAGGCCGCCGAATTGCAAGATGACTCCCTCGCCTGGCTGTAGGACGAAGCGTTCCTCGATCTGTTCAGCGGGTAGGTCAAGCACCTGGCGTACGATCAATGAGACCTCTGCAGGCCGCGGAGGGGAACGCAGACCCGATTTCTCCGCCACCGTCGAGTTCACCCCGTCCGCACCGATCACCATCCGCGCCCGCAGATCACCCCGTCGGGTTTGCACTCCGACCACCCTCCCGTTCCCCCACAGCAGGTCTTCGACTAGCGTGGCGGGGATTAGCTCCGCGCCGGCGTCCACCGCTTCCTGGGCAAACCAGGCGTCGAACTCGGAGCGGAACACGGTGAAGGCCGGATGATCGTACGAGAGACGGCGGTAGTTGCGCAGGGCGGGCAGGCGCAGCACCTCGTCCTGGCCCAGAATGCAGATGATCTCCTCAGTGATGCAACGCTGCAACGGGGCCCGCTGGCGAAAGTCGGGAACGAGGGCATGCAGCTTGCGGGTGACCAGCACTCCGCTCATCACATTTTTCTCGCCGGGCCGTTTCCCGCGCTCAAAGACAACCACGTCGAGTCCATCACGGGCCAGTTGCAGCGCCGCCGCCGCGCCCGCTGGCCCTGCACCGACGACGATACAGTCGTGAACGTGCTCAGTCACGTCCGGCCTCCATCTGGGCGCGTTTCTGGACGCGGTCTAGCCCCCGCGCCACATCCCCCATCCTCGCAAAGCGGGCCCCACTCTGCGCAGCGTGCTGGATAAAGCGCTCCAGTAAGGCCATGCGGTGGCCGCGCCCGATCACCTGGGGATGCATGGTCAGGGTGAAGACGCCGCTCTCCTCGTGCTCGACCAGGTAGTCGAATTCGCCAGCCCAGATCTCGAAGACCTTAGACGGGGCGGAGAGACCGTAAGGCATGGACTCAAAGTCAAACATGAAGTGGGGCCAGTCGTCCAGAAAGAAGGCCACCGGGAACTCCCACAAATCTACTTCTTGCCCGGCCTGGAGCGGCCGCTCCACTCCCACCTGGCCCCCCAGTCTAGGATGGTAGGGATGGAAGTCGCCGGCGAAGAGGCTGGAATCGTAGAGAAAGCCGTACTCGACCAGCAAGGGCAGGGTCGCTGCACTGTAATCCCACGAAGGCGAGCGGTAGCCCAGGGGTGGATGACCAATGAATCGTTCCAGGACTGTCATGCCCCTCTCCAGGCTGCGCCGCTCCTCGGCCGCGCTCTGGGTGCCGGGATCCTCGTGGCCGTAGCCGTGGTGGGCCACCTCGTGTCCGGCAGCCAAGATCACCTCAACAGCGCCGGGAAACGACTCGGCGGTATGGCCGGGGACGAAGAAAGTGGCAGAGATGTGGTAGTCTGCCAGCAGCTTCAGGAGGCGGGGCACCCCCACCTTCGCCCCGAACTCTCCCCGCGACAGCATCGCCGGAGTGGGGGAGGGGCAACCACCCAGCCAAACACTGAGGGCGTCGAAATCGAATGTCAGACAGACGGTGTTGGTAGACTGGTTCATTGGTAAATTGGTAGATTGGTAAGTTGGTGTGGCGGCCAAGCTCGGCGTAGTAGTAGAGGTGTTCAGTTTGGTTCTGGCTTGTCCAGGTTAGCGAATTCCAGGATTCAAATAGTCAGGCAAGCGCGCTATCCGCCTCGGCAACGATGGCCTCGATCTTCTCCTCCGCTCCTGCGGGCAACGGCGGAGGCCGATGGTTGTGCAAGATGTCCAGCGCCTCAGTGTGGGCCAGTTCCAGCATCGTCTTGCCCGCCGGGGGCCATACGGGCACGTACTCGCGTCGGGTGAAGGCCCGGGTCTCGCGCTGGGTCAAATAGCTTCCACCGATGCCGACGCGCTCGATCAGGTCGGCCTGGAGGTGCGCTTCGTCCACCAGGACAGGTTTCACCATAGTCGCAATCTGGTGGGCCAGGTGGTTGTCCAGCACCATCTTGTCCAGCGACAGAATCTGGGCGGATCCCAGCAATCCTATGCTGTAAATCTCGTCTGCGCCGGCCAGGTAAGCCAGCAGGCAGGCGGTGGTAGCCTGGTAGCCATACTGTGCGTCCAGTTCGTAGGACGAAGTATCGAGACCGCTCAGGTTCACCGGCAGGTTGTAGAAGCGGGCCAGGCCACGGAGTCCAAGCTGCAGGCCCTGTGCGTCTGCGCTGCCGCCGTAGCCACCGGTGTGCATGTTCAGTTGCGAGGCCCCGGTGCCGTAGATGATCGGCGTGCCAGGGTTGACCACCTGGAACAGCACCAGCCCGCTGAGGAATTCGACGTTGTGCAGCAGGATGGTACCTCCCAGGGTGACGGGCGAGGTGCCGCCTGCCAATGGCATGGGATAGACCATGATCGGCACCCGCAGCCTGGCCAATTCGATGCAGGCTTCGGTCATGGGGCCGTCGTGCATCAGCGGGGAGATGGTGCAGTCCACCGCCGAAAAGATGGGTCGGAACTCGTCGCTCCCCGTGGCGGCCTTGGCCATTTCGACGATGAAGGGAGCCTGCCCGGCGTGGAGCACGCCAGTGCGCACGTGCTTGCTGGTCTGAGTGAAGGCCAGGGCAAAATGGCGAATAGTGCGCAGGTGGGCTGGCACGTCGTTGGCGGCGACCATCACGTTCACGATTTCGACCATGTCCAAGGCATCGGCAAAGAGCAGGCCCCGCCTGAGGTCCTCTAGCGTGGAAGGGTGGCGCTCGCCTGTTTCAAGGTCAACGACCTGGGCGCCCTGGCTGTCGGTGGTGTGGTGTGGGCGGCGGCCGTCTAGCACCACGTCGCGGGCTGGATCGCGGGCACACAGCCTCACCACCCTTGGCGCCTGTTGCAGCGCCCACTCGACCAGTTCACGCGGCAAGCTGGCCCAGGTACGATCATAATCAACCGGGCAGCCCGCCTTCTCCAGTATCTCCACCGCTCGCGGCGTCTTATAGTCAATCCCCACCCGTTCCAGCAGGTCGAGGCTGTGCTGGTGGATGCGCTCGACGTCGTGGCGGGTCAGGGCGGGTGCCAGGAATAGGGGCATGGCATTATCAGGATTGGATATTAGAGCTTGGGTATTGGGCTATCCTAACTCTCTGTCGGCGGCCTGGAGGATGCGAGCCAACTCTGCTTTCTTCGCTTCCTCCAACGGTTCTGGTTGGTAGTTCTCCAGAATCCACCTCACCCTCTCGCGGGCCACCTCCAGCGGATCGCGGTATTTGCCGTCCGGGCCGATCTGGTGGGTAATGGCGGGTTTCATCGCTGTGCGCATGTGCTTGCGGGTGTGCTTCTGGGCCAGGAAGTGCCCGCCAGGCCCCACCTTGCCGATCACGTCCAGGGCCAGCGTCTCCGGGCTTACGTCCATGTTCATCAGCGCGTACCGCGCCCGGTGATACAGGTCGTCGTCCAGAATGATGGCCTCGGGATAAAGTAGAGTGAAACTCCTGTTCAGACCCATACCCGTCACCCACTCGGCGTCGGACAACCCTACCAGCAGGGGGTCCATGGCGACATCAGCGGCCGCCTGCCAGGTGCCGGGCGCCGCGCTCTCGGTACCGAATGCGCCGGCGAACGAAGGCATTCCCCAATGATGCGCCATCTCCACTGGTGTGTATCGGCACCTGGCGTTGAGGGGATAGGGCACGTACTCGCCGGAGCGGGGATCGGCCCAGGCCTGCATGATGGAGTGAAACACTGGCGCGCCGGCGCTGGCTAGTTGCAGCAAAACTGTGCCGCTGATGATCTCGGCATCGGCCACGGCGAAGGCTCCCGCCAGGGTGGCGGGGGCGGTGGTGCCGAAGGTCGGCATGGCCAGGAATCCCACCGGAATGCCCGCCTCGGCCAGAACCAGCCCGCCCTCAATGCCCTCTTTATCCTGGACTAGCGGGGCGATAGTGCACAGTACCAGCGAGAACATCGGACGGCGGCGCAGCTCGTCTCGGTCTCCCGCGATCACCGTCGCCATCTCAACGGCGTAGCGAGCGGGCACTTCTCCCATGAGCGTCTCGCTCTGGACGTGCTTGACCGTGTTGTTCCACGAGGCGTCCAGTTCGTGCAGCGGCGCGGCTTTGCCATGGTCCTGCGCGCTGACCATAGGCCAGTAAAAGGCGATGGATGAGAGATAGTCGGCGATGTGGGCCATGCGCCCCACGTCCGCTTTGCACGAAGGCCGTCGCCGGCGGGTCTCGAAGTCAATGGTCTCCACGCCACACCCGTCGGTCGTGAAGTAGGTCACTCCATCCTCAAGGTGAAAATCGCACGAGAGGTCGCGCGCGCCCACCTGGAAGTAGCGGGGAACGGTGGTCATTGCTTTGCGCACCAGGTCTCTGGGGATCTTGACGATTTGGGTGTTATGGTCCACGCTGGCGCCGTGGTCGGCAAGAATCGCCAGCGCCTTCTCCGATGGAAACTTGACGCCCACGTCTTCCAGAATCCGGAGCGTGGTCTCCTGTAGCTGGTCCAGTTGCTCGTCACTGAGGAGCCGGAGTTTGTACGTGGTTCGAATGGGCTGTATGGCTGGGCGTTCGATGGGCATGTTGCGGTTCTCCTCCTCTACACCTCCCCAATCTTCTTCAGAAATTTGTGCGGATCAAAAGCATCCCTTAGCCCATCGCCGATGTAGTTGATGGAGATGATGGTAAAAAAGATCATCAAGCCGGGAAAGATGGCCAGCCAGGGATACTGGGTCAGGTGCGCCTGGGCGTAGTTCAGCAGGTTGCCCCAGCTCGGCGTGGGCGGCTGGATGCCAAAGCCCAGGAAGCTCAAGCCTGCTTCCTCCATGATGGCGTACCCCAGCTCCAGGGTGGACTCGACGATGATGGGGCCAACGGCGTTGGGCAGGATGTGGCGCAGCATGATCCGGCGGCTCGAAACCCCAACGCAGCGGGCAGCGGTGACGAACTCCGTTTCGCGAATGGTGAGAAAAGATGCCCGCACCAATCGCGCCACCGTCATCCACGAGAGCAGACCGATCACCAGAGCGATGGTCACTACGTTGTTACGCTGGAAGAACGGTAGTTCGATCTCTCGCATAATAGCACTCAGCATGATCAAGACCATCAGCGCGGGAAGGGACAGTGCGGCATCGGTAATGCGCATCAGGACATTATCCACCCAGCCGCCGAAGTAGCCCGCCACAGCCCCAACCGGGACACCGATGGCCAGCGTGATCGCCACTACCAGCAGGCCGACCTTCAGGGAGATGCGGCCACCGTAGAGGACGCGGGTCAACATATCTCGCCCCAACAGGTCGGTACCGAAGGGATGTCTCCGCGAGGGGGGTTGCCTCTGGTCGGGCATGCTCGATTTTTCCGGGTCATAGGGCAGGAAGGAGGCCAGGACAACGCTCAGCACCAGGATGAGCAGGACGAGCGAGCCGACCATGGCGCCCGGGTGGCGACGGAATCGGCGCCAGACCATAGTCGCCATGCCTTCGGGAGGTCGTTCCTCCCAGGCTGCCCCGCTATTGGCGCCTCGACTGTTCTGGCTGTCAAGAGTCTGTTTCATACGGACGGTGTCCTCCGCGACATCCTCTGCTAGTCGTAGCGCACGCGGGGGTCGAAGTAGGCGTAGGCAATGTCTGCCAGCAAGTTGGCAAAGATCATGAGGCCAGATCCAATGATCAGGATAGCCATCAACACAGGATAATCGCGGTTCTGTGCAGATTGGTAGTACAGCCGCCCCATGCCGGGCCACGAGAATAACAGCTCGACGTAGAGCGAGCCGGCGAAGACAACGGGTAGATCCAGTGCAAACATCGTCACCAGCGGGATGGCGGCGTTCTTGAGCGCGTGTCCGAACATCACCATGCGATCGGAAAGGCCCTTGGCCTGGGCGGTGCGAATATAGTCCATGTGGAGCACATCGAGCATGCTGGACCGCAGAAAGCGCGAATACCACGCCACCCAGCCCACCATCCCCATGGTGACCGGCAGGATCAGGTGCTTGATCCGGTCCCAGATTGAGAAGCCGACACCCAATGTCCGCATACCACCAGCGGGCAGAAGCGGCTCACCGGTAAACGGGTTGTTCAGCCAAGCGTAAAAGATCAGAATCAGGATCAGGCCCAGCCAGAACTCGGGGATGGCCTGCCCGATGAAGGAAAAGGTCGTCACGGCAATGTCGAAGACAGAATACTGCTTGACCGCAGAGATAATGCCAACCGGAATCGCCAGGATGAGAACGATGACCAGCGTGGCGACCATCAGATAGACCGTGTTCAGTAATCGGTCCGCGATCTCCTCCAAAACCGGCTGACGGGTCTGGTATGAAAAACCAAAGTCCCCCCGCAGGATGCCCCGGCGTTGGCCGTAGCCTTCGGCGATCCCGTCGCCATCGGCGTCAACCCTCATCCAGTCGTTGCCGATCAGCCAGATCACATACTGCACCGGCAGGGGCTTGTCCAGCCCGAACTGGCGAATGATTCTCTCGCGCACTTGTGGCCTGGGGCGTCGTCCGCTAAGCGCGGCCACCGGGTCGCCAGGAGCGATGTTGACCAGCGTGAACAGCACGACACTGATGAGAAACAGCATCGGAATGGCCTGCAGCAGGCGCCTGATGATGTAACGACTCATGTCACTCTCCCGGATGGTAGGCTGGTAGATTGGTAAATTGGTAGACTGGTCCCCAATCTACCAATTTACCAGTTTCCCAATCTACCAGCCCACCGCTTACTCCACAACCTTCCAGTCAGCGACGTTCCAAGTGATCATGTCGTTGGCGTTGTCCTCAATACCCTTGATTCGCACGTTGTGGCCTGCGGCCTCAACCGATACAAACAGCGGGATGCAGGGCAGTTCCTCGTCCAGGATCTCGGCCATCTGGCAGAATAGCTCCTTGCGGTACTCCTCGTCCGTCGTGTAGGTCTCGTCCAGCAGGGCGTCGAACTCCTCGTTCGACCAGCGCTCCACGTTCCATCCGTAGTCAGGCTCCTGGGCATCGGTGTAGTAGTACACCCATAGGAAGTCGGTGAGCTGGTTGCCGGCGTAGCCATCGTCCCACAGGTCGAGGTCGAAGTTGCCGTTCTGCTCGATACCGCCCTCGTCGTAAGTACCCCACAGTTGGCTCCCCTCAACCATGCCCAACTCCGTGCCCAGGCCGACCGCATTCAAGTCCTCGGCGATGAGCTGGTGAGCCAACTCGAGGGTCTCACCCCACTCCGAGTAGACCAGGAACTCGGTGGTCATCACGTAGCCCTCGTCGGCGCCGGTGGTGCAGCCGTGACACTCGCGGATGCCGTCACCGTCAGTATCGGTCCACCCGGCCTCCTCCAGCAGAGCTCGAGCGCCGTCGGGATCGTACGCCGGTTTGGGGACGTCGCACGCGTAGGGCTCGCGGTAGAAGTCGGTCCATTGCGCAGTCATCATTCCAGCGTCCCCCCAGATCCCGGCGACAATCTCATCCACGTTGATGGCCATGCGCATGGCCTGCCGCACTCGCACATCACTGAAGATGGGGTGTGGATGCTCAACGGCGTCTATGTACCCCTTCGCTGCCTGATTGGGCCACAGCCGCACCAGCCAGCGGCCAAAGGCAGCCCGACTGACATCCACGTTCGGCGCTTCTTCGTACGCCTCAAGCACGGATTGGATGATCCAGAAGTCAACGTCGCCATCCCCCTTCAGCATCATCTCCTGGCGAACGGTCTCCTCGGGTACGATCTGGACGTACACTGTGTCAACGTAGGGCTTGCCCTCCTCGTAGTAGTTCGGGTTGCGCACGAAGGTCAGATGATCGCCCGCCTCCCACTCTTTGAGAAGATAGGGGCCATCGCTCAGCGGATCGCGGTTGCAGTCCCAGTTGCCTATGCCCTCCCCCTGGCAGTAATGCTCAGGCCAGATAGCGCCATAGAACCCACCGAACTGCTCCAGATAATCCGGATAGACTGAGTTGTAGTACACCACAAACGTGTAGTCGTCAATCTTCTCAAGGCTGTCGGTGTAGTCTATCCCCGGCACCCACATGCCTGTCTCGGGGTCAGCCAGCGCGTTCCAGGTGAAGAGCACATCGTCGGCCGTAACCGGCTCACCGTCCTCCCAGAACACGTCTTCCCGCATCTTCCAGGTGACTTCCATGGTCCACTCGTCCCAGTCAATCACCACCCCGCCGTTCTCCTCGGTGGGCAGTTCGGCGGCCCACTCCGGGTAGATCTCGCTCCGCGGGCCGATGTCCGCCATGCGCGACCTCGCACCCCG
>CAZGKH010000024.1:0-18075 GCA_964525665.1 uncultured Anaerolineae bacterium
TCTCCCAGCGTGACGTTGCTGTACATAGACAGCTGCGTGCATCCGATGATGAGCGAAGAGTCCTGGCTGACGGTGTTCCACAATGCTCGCGCCGGCCAGGTCTATGCCTCTAACGAGACCCAGTTCACCTTGGCCCCCGCGCCAATCGGTTCGGAGGGCATCGGCACCATCGCCGGCGTCAGCGGCTACGCCATCATGAAGGGCGCGCCGCACCATGACCTGGCAGCCATGTTCCTTGAATACGTGACCCGCCCCGACATCCAGGTGAAGATCGCCAAGGGCACCGGCGGCTTCATCCCGCCAGTGCAGGAAGCGCTCCAGTACATGGGCGACGAGGCCATTGACGAGGTCATCTCCAAGGCCGTTCTGGTGCTTGAGCAGGGCATCGCCTCTGGCGTACCTGGCTACTTGTATCAGGACTGGGGAGCCGTCAAGCAGTGCTTCGACGACGTGTTCGAGGACACGATCTTTGCAGGCAATGACGTAGATCAGGCGCGGCTCGACGCTGCACAGGCATGTGTGGACGGTCTCTTGAAGTAGCACCACTACTGATGCACGCGTAGTTACTTGCGACTTGACAGAGCCGGGAAAACGATCCCATTTCCCGGCTCTGTCTTCTAAAGACGTGAATAAGGCACCAGGCACTTGCGAATCCCCGGTTGATTGAGCAATCTGACTCGACTTGGAGGCACTGTAGCCCCCAAGAAACCACCGAAAGTGCCTGGCACCTGCGGTTGAGTAGCGGCGATGCTTGCATCGTGCGTATCGAAACCAGGGCGAGCGGCGATGGCAAGACCCGTTCTTGGCCTCAATACGTCGCTCCGCTCCTACTCAGCCGGCGAACTGCGTAACTCATGAACACCAAAAGGGGGGATGGACATGACAGCAATAGCGCGCCGGAACGGCAAGCCCTGGAAGAAGATCGCAAAAAGGGCAACTCCCTATCTATTGGTGCTTCCTGTCGTCCTCTATTACGCCGCGTTTTGGCTGCGGCCGGTCCTCTCGTCAATCGTCGCCAGCTTCACCGGTGCCGCGGGCCAGTTTACGCTGGACAACTTCGCGCTCGTCTTCCACGAGGAGAATTTCGTAGCCGCCGTCAAGAACACCGCGTTTATTGTGGTTTTCTCCGTTACTCTTGAGTTCCTCGCCGCCCTGTTTCTCGCCCTGCTCATAAATAGGAAATTCAAAGGCTCAGGCATTTTCCTCTTCCTGGCCATGATTCCCATGGCGCTCCCAGCCGCCGCCGCGGGAGCCATGTGGGTCACCGGGCTCACCGCCCATGGGTGGCTGAATAGTCTGTTGGGCTACCTGGGAATTCTGGCGGAAGGCAAGAAGATATACTGGCTGGTGGGCTCCAATGCCAAGCTGCTAGCAACGCTGATTATCATTGACGCCTGGCAGGTGATTCCCTCGGTGATGATCATCTTGCTAGCAGGATTGCAGAACATACAAGAGGAGATGAGAGAAGCCGGCTATGTATTCGGCGGGAACTATTTGCACGTCCTGAGGAAAATCACCCTCCCCCTGCTCAAGCCAACCATTACGACAGCAATAATACTGAGGATGATCTCAGCGATCCAGATATGGCTCATCGTGGTGTTTCTGCTCGGATTCTCCAGGCTGCCTGTCTTGCTTGAAAGGGTTGTCTTCTACACCAAGGAGGTAGATCAGTTGTACATCGCCGATCAGATGGCGGCTGGCTACACCCTGGTGGTGGCTGCCATCGTATCCCTGGCGGCCCTGGTCTATCTACAGGTGTCGGGAGCATTCAAGCGAGGGAAGGAGCAACTCACATGACAAGGACGAAAAAGAAGCCGGTAAGCGTCGCCAAGGCCGCAAAAACGACGATTTTCTACATCTTCGTCGTCGGAGTCGTGGTTGCCCTATTGTTGCCGTTCTACTTCATCGTGTCGTTGTCCTTCCTATCCACGAGAGAGGCGTATGAGTATCCCCTGCCGATGGCCCCCGCCCTCAACACTCAATTTAAGCTGGAATATGGGAAGCGGGGCTACCTGCTGAGCGTTTACGACAGGGTAGAAAGCAACTATGAGACCGTTCTAGACACCAAAGAGCTGCAAAAAATATCCGATTATGTGAAATATCAGTTGGCCACTCCGATGACCTTGGAAGACATCGAACAGCAAATCGCCAAGCTGGAGGAGACGCAGGAAGAGGTCTATTTCACCCGCAGGAGGAACCTGCTGAGCAACTACCAGAGCTTCTTCGGGGTGGCCGGCTCCGAGGCGGTTCCCGCCCTGATCAGAAGCCTGCAGATCTGCGCCCTGACCATACTCATCTCCCTGTCCATTGGGGGGATGGCGGGTTATGCTTTTGCCAGGTATGCCTTCAAGGGAAAGGATCTACTGAAGTTCAGCGTTCTGTTTGTGAGGATGTTCCCAGGCGTGGCCATCGCCATCCCTATGATCAAGATCCTCGTCGGCCTGAATTTCTATGACAAGCCCATCGGTCTGTCTTTGGTGTATGCCATCGGGAACATCGCCCTGACCGTCTGGATCACGGCCAGCATCTTCATGGGCATTCCCGAATCGCTGGAGGAGGCGGCTCAGGTTTTCGGCGGCACTAAAGCACGAGCGTTTTTGCGTATTACCCTGCCGCTGGCTTTGCCAGGGCTGGCAGCCGCTGCTATGTACTCATTCTTGGGGGCATGGAATGAAACAGTGTCGGCCATTATTCTAACGCAGTTTAATCCCACATTTTCCGTTATCGTGTATCAAACAGTCCTGGGCGCGGTTGGGCAGGTGAACTTGGCTGCAGCAGGCGGTATGGCTATGGCTCTGCCTGCGATCGTCTTCACTTTTTTCATCCGTAGATACATCCGCCAAATGTGGGGCGGGGTCACCATTTAGCAAGGGGGAAAGCATGGCAACGCTAACATTGAAGAATGTCACCAAGCGTTTTGGCAAGAAGGTCGTGGCGGTCAACGACTTCAGTCTGGAAGTGCCCGACCGAGAGTTCCTCGTGCTTCTAGGCCCGTCGGGATGCGGGAAGACAACAACGCTGAGAATGGTTGCTGGCCTGGAAGAGGCAACTGACGGAATCATTTTGATTGATGACGTTGATGTTACCGATCTGCCCCCCAGAAAACGAGACGTGAGCATGGTTTTCCAGAACTATGCGGTTTGGCCCCACATGACGGTCTATGATAACATTGCCTACGCCCTGAAGCTCAAGAGGCTGGACAAGAAGACCATTGACAAGACGGTCAAAGAAGCAGCGGAAATGACCAAGATTGCCGAGCTCGTTGACCGCTATCCGTCCCAGCTTTCAGGAGGCCAGCAGCAAAGGGTGGCAGTGGCCAGGGCCATCGCCGTGAAGCCAAAGCTGTTCCTGCTGGATGAGCCCCTCTCGAATCTGGACGCCAAGCTAAGAGTGGCCACGCGAACAGAGCTGAAAGCCATCCACGACCAGACCGAGGCCACCACCGTATTCGTCACCCACGACCAGTCCGAAGCCATGAGCCTGGCCGACCGCATTGTGATCATGAAGGACGGCGAGATCGTGCAAATAGGAACCCCTGACGACGTCTATCACCGCAGCGTGAGTCTATTCGTGGCCGATTTCATCGGCACCCCTCCCACCAATTTCATGGACGTCGAAGTGAAGGTTGAGAACGGTGACTGTCGTTTAATCAATCCCCATTTCGATTTCAAACTGAGCCCTGAGAACGCCGCCAAATTGCAGAACTGGAGGAGGAAACGCCTTGTACTTGGCGTCAGGCCCGAGAACATCCTGCTGGTGGGCGAAGAGGATTCCATTCTCTCGGCCCAATGCCTTGTATCGGAGCCGCAGGGTTCGCATCAAATCATCGCCATCGAGTTGGGTGACAAGATAGTGAAAATCGTCGCCCCCGCCTATCCCAGAATTGCATCAGGGGAAAAGGTTCACCTGACATTCAAACAAGAGACCATGGCCTTTTTCAATAGTGACAGCGGTTTGAGGATCTAAGATACATTTCGTGGCTGTAACTACTCACCTGCTCACGCTGGACCCTAGTCCAGCGGCCTCAGCGGTCGTTGTAGCCCTGGCCAAGCGCATGTTTCACAGTTTTCAGCGCTGGTCATCGTCATTGGAGCAGCGGACTAGGGTCCGCTGCGAGCATAAGGTGAGTAGTTACTCGTGGCTGCCGACCGTGATACGTGGTGCGTATTGCGTGTTACGTTGATGTGACGGACCACGCAACTCGCATCACGCTTTTAGAGGTGATGTGTTTCACCAAATCCGCCTGACCTCCACCAAAATCAACCGACGACTAGAGCTGATCGAGCCACTGGTTTACCGCCGTCGTTGGCCACTGTCGCCTTTTCGGTACCTCAAGCTGGAAAATCCGCTGGTTGCTCCGCCGGTTTCCGCGGAAATAGACGACGGAGACTGGCGGTCTATTCCGTGGGGTTCTTACTGGTGTGAGCCCCACGCGGATTTCGTCCTCCGCACTCGCTTTCAAATCCCCCCCGACTGGAACGTTGATGCCCCCATTGCCCTGCACCTCCCGATGGGAGAAGCTGGCGATTTCAGCCACCCCGAGAGCCTGGCCTACATTGATGGCGTGCCCTTTGCTGCCTGCGACCGGCATCACCAGGAGATAGTGCTGCCGCATAGCCCCCCCCCAATCCCCCCCAACCCTTCGACCTTGCTCAGGACAAGCTCTGGGGGGGAGGCATGCCCCAATACCCAATATCCAATATCCATTTTCGACGGCGCTCCGCATCTGCTGGCCCTGCATGGTTGGTCTGGCAGTCTGCGCAATGACAGAGACGCCAGGCTGTTGATGCGCGAATGCGCGCTGGTGCAAATTGATCAGCCCACGCGCGACTTCATCGCCCTGGCCCGGGTGGCGCTGGGCGTGGCCGATCATCTGGACGAAAACGAGCCAGCGCGGGGTCACCTGTACACTGCCCTGGACGAGGCGTTCAAAGCGCTGGACACTCGCGAGCCGTTCGGTGAACGTTTTTACGCCAGTGTGCCGGCCGCCCATGAGGCCCTGCGGGAGGACATTGCCCAGGCGGGCGCTCCGCTGGACGTGAACATCACTGCCGTTGGACACGCCCACATTGACGTGGCCTGGCTTTGGACGTTGGGCCAGACCCGGCGCAAGTGCGGAAGGACGTTCTACAACGTCATCCGCCTGATGGAGCAGTACCCCGAATTCCGCTTCAGCCAGAGCCAGCCCCAGTTGTATGATTTCGTGCGGCAGGATTATCCTGAGCTGTTTGAGGTCATCAAGCAACGGGTGCGGGATGGCCGTTGGGAGCCTCTGGGCGGCACGTGGGTGGAGGCCGACTGCAACATCACGGGCGCGGAATCTCTGGCGCGGCAGTTCCTCCTTGGTCGCACCTTCTTTCGTCATCATTTTGGCGCCGGCACCGATGCTCCGGTTCTATGGCTTCCCGATGTGTTTGGCTACGCCTGGAATCTTCCCCAGTTGATCAAGGATGCCGGGCTGGAGTACTTCTTCACCATCAAGATCGGTTGGAACGAATACAATCGTCTGCCCTACGATTCCTTTTGGTGGCAGGGGCTGGACGGAACGCGCGTTCTAACCCATTTCAGCACCACTGGCGGGAGTGGCGATGTCCACGTCAGCACCTACAACGCCGATGCTTCCCCTGAACAGACCCTCCAAACCTGGAGAAACTTCCAGCAGAAGGACTGGGGCAAGCCCGGCGTGACGCCGCCTCTCCTCATGTCGTTTGGGTGGGGCGATGGGGGCGGCGGCCCCACGCGGGAGATGGTGGAGAACATCCGACAGATGGGGCATTTTCCCGCTACGCCTCAGCTCAAGTGTGGCCAGGTGGGCGAATTCTTCCGCCAATTGGAGGCTGAGGTCGGAGACCGCCTGCCGACGTGGAACGGCGAGCTCTACCTGGAGAACCACCGCGGCACCTACACCACCCAGAGCCGCAACAAGCGCGCCAACCGCCAGAGCGAATTCCTCCTGCACGATGCCGAGTTCCTGGCTGCCCTGGCCTCCGTGCTCGATTCGGGCTATCGTTACCCCCATGCCGAGTTGCGCCGAGCCTGGGAGCTAGTTTGCCTAAACCAATTCCACGACATCATCCCCGGCAGCAGCATAGGCCCTGTCTACGTTGAGTCACTGCAGCAATACGCCGAGGTGCGCCAGATCGGTGAAAGAGTGCGCAATGGCGCCCTGGCGGCTATCGCCGAGAAGCTAGGCGGCGACGTTCTGGTGGTGAACCCAATCTCTTTCGAGCGCAGCGACCTGGTTTTCTGGAGCGATCCAGGTATTGAGAATCCAAGCTCTCTAGGGCTTCGCAGGGACAAGACACCGGAGTCCCCAACTTGTTGGGGCGGCGGCGCCATGACCCCGAACAAGTTCGGGACTCCAACCCTACAGCGCACCGATGGCTCTCCTGTCTCCATTCAGCCTGTGCAGGACGGACTGCTGCTCGACGTTGGAGAATTGCCACCGTACAGCGTCACGCCACTGACGATCACCTCAATACCCAATACCCAATATCCAATATCCACCCTCACAGCCACCCCAACCTTGCTAGAGAACGACTACCTGCGAGTCGAGCTAGACGCCGCCGGCGACATCACCCGCGTTTACGACAAGCTGAATAACCGCGAGGTGCTGCCAGCCGGCGCAATCGCCAATCAGTTCCAGGCCTTCGAGGACCGGCCGATCAACCCGGACGCCTGGGACATAGACATATTCTACGACGACAAGCTGTGGCTGGCTGAGCCGGCCGAATCGGTGCGTGTTGTCGAGAGCGGCCCGCTGCGCGCCACGCTCGAAGTGCGACGGCGTATTCTGAACAGTGAATACGTCCAGCGCATCTCCCTGACCCACAACAGCCCACGACTGGATTTCGACACCACCATCCAATGGCGTGAGCGGCACATCCTGCTCAAAGTGGCCTTTCCCGTGGACGTGCTCTCGCCGCAGGCAACGTATGAGATCCAGTGGGGCAACGTCCAGCGGCCGACGCATCGCAACACCAGTTGGGATTGGGCGCGTTTCGAGACCTGCGCCCAGAAGTGGGTTGACCTGAGCGAAGGCGGCTACGGCATCAGCCTGCTGAACGATTGCAAATACGGCCACGACATCCACGACAACGTCATCCGCATCAGCCTGTTGCGCAGCCCCACCACCCCAGACCCAGAAGCCGACCAGGGAGAACACCGCTTCGCCTACAGCCTGCTCCCCCACGCCGGCTCATGGAACGAACTCACCGTGGCCGAGTCCTACGCCCTGAACGACCCATTGATCATTTGGGCCACCCACAGACGCGACCCGAAACCCGAAACCCAAAACTCGAAACCCCTATCCTTCCTCAGCGCAGACCAACCCAACGTCGTGATCGAAACCGTCAAACAAGCCGAAGACGGACAAGGCTTGATCGTGCGCTTGTACGAAAGCCAACGCCAGCGAGGCGAGTTCACACTGACGACCGGGTTCCCGCTGGCAGAGGCCTGGCGCACCAATCTTCTTGAGGAGAATCAGGAGCGTTTGGAGATAGAGATAGAGGGCTGCCAGTTGCGTTTCTTCATCAAGCCGTACCAGATTGTGACCTTGCGTTTGTTGCCCAAATAGCTTCACAGGGAGGAAGCACCTTGGTTGTTACAGAGCCTGCCAAGTCCCGTTTCGCCGTTTACCTGATCCCCCCTTACAAAGTCGCTCGAGCTGTGGCCGAGATTCACCAGATGCTGCGCAAGCAGTTTGGCTTCATCGCCGCCGACCAGTTTCAGGTACACGCGACCATCAAGGGGTTCTTCAAGAAGATCCCAGGCCCATTAGAGCCGCTGGTGGAACGCCTGGACGCCGTTTTCGCTGCACAGCGCCCCTTCCCTGTGCATTTTAACGGAGTTGGTAGTACCAACCTCGGCATGGGGCTGGACATCTTCCGCCTTGCGGGGGGGCCTAACCCGGAGATAATGGCGATGCGTGAACGGGTGGTGGACGCCGTGCGCCCTTTTATCGCTCCAGATTGCGATTTCTCCGGAGAGGATCTGGGCCAGCCTTTCTGGGCCCACATCACGTTGGCCTTCCGCGACATCCCACCGACGATGCAGGGCGAGGTGCTGGATTATCTACGAGAGGCACCGCTGCCCACCGAGCCTTTTATCGCCGACACATTCCATTTCTTGGAATTATTCAGCCAGGACTGGGAGGGAGATTGGGAACAGACGCTCACCTGGCGACTGCTCAAGTCGTGGCGAGTGTAGGGAGGGTGATAATGAAGACCATCGGGATTTTCCATTACCAAGTCGGCAGGACGGACGGAGTCTCGCTGGAGATTGACAAGTGGAAGCGGGTGCTGGAGGAGATGGGCCACACCGTCCATCTCTGTGCGGGCGATCTGGGCACGGTCGAGGGCACTTTGATCGAGGAAATGTATCACCACCGCCCGGATGCCAAGCGCCTCAGCTATAACACGTTTGGCGAGTTGCGCGATTACCCCGACGATGCGGCATACCGGGCGGACCTGCTGGGCCTGGCCGATGTAATCGAGCGCAAAGTACGAGACTTTGTGGCGGAGAAAGGAGTGGATTTTCTCATTCCGCAGAACGTCTGGTCGGTGGCAGCTCACCCATCCGTGAGCATCGCGCTGGCGCGAGTGATGCACGATCTGCAACTGCCGGCCCTGGCCCACAACCACGATTTCTACTGGGAGCGAACAGGCGGCGTAGCCCTCACCTGCGCCACCGCCATCGAGCTGGCCGACAAGTACCTGCCGCCCCGCGACCCACTGGCCCAGCACGTGGTCATCAACAGCCTGGCGCAGCGAGAACTGGCGGAACGCAAGGGGATCGAGTCCACGGTAGTGCCGAACGTCTTCGACTTCGACGCGCCGCCCTGGCAGCCCGACGACTACAATCGTGATTTCCGCGCCCGCATCGGGCTGAGGGAGAATGACGTCTTCATACTCCAGGCTACCCGCATCGTGCAGCGCAAGGGCATCGAGCTGGCGGTGGATTTCGTCAAGGCGTTGGACAGCCCAGAGCGACGGGCGCGTCTCAAGGAGCACGGGCTCTACGATGGCCGCCCTTTCGATGACGCCTGTCCTGAGTCCAGCCGAAGGAACAGCCGCATCGTGCTGGTGCTAGCGGGCTACGCGCGGGATGATGTGACTGGAGGCTACGTCAGCCGTCTCAAGCAGAAGGTTGATCAGGCGGGGATTGACGCCCTTTTCATTGAGGATGTGGTGGGCGGGCGGCGGCAGATGCGGGGTGGGCAGAAGATCTACTCGCTGTGGGATACTTACGTCTTCGCTGACTTTGTCACCTATCCCAGCCTGTGGGAGGGATGGGGCAACCAGTTCCTGGAGGCGTTACGCGCCCGCCTCCCCTTGATGCTGTTTGAGTATCCCGTCTACCAGGCTGACATCAAGGACAAGGGATTCCGCGTCGTTTCCCTGGGCTGTGCGATTCAAGGACGTGATGATTTGGGACTGGTGCAGGTAGCCCCCCAGGTTATTGAGTCCGCTGCAGACCAGGCAGTAGAGCTACTCACCGATGCCCAGCTATATCAGGATGTCGTCGAGCACAATTTCCAGGTTGGCCGACAGCACTACTCGTTGCAAGCGTTGCGGAGCTATCTGACGCAGTTGATAGGGGATTGAGAAGAAGGCGCCAGACCGGCGAGGTTGTCGTGCCTATTCGCCAAGAGCGTGAAGGCGAAGATCAGGCACGGGGAAATGCTTGGGGTTAGTTGTAACTAGCGTGAGGTCATGCTGGAGGGCCGTGGCAGCGATGAGGGCATCGGGGAAGGAAAGCTGGATGCCCCGGCGGGCATACTGATAGATCAGACGCCCGGCCTGGTCGGCGATGGCCTCGTCCACCGGGAAGTTCTCCAGCGAATCGAGCAACTCTATGGTGCGATCTTCCTCGTGGGGACGCATCCCGGCCAGTATCTCCGTCCGGGTGGCGACGGAGATACAAAGAACATTCTCCGAACCCCATTGAGTCAACAGCGCCGTTATCTCGGAGCGCTCCCGGAGGTGCAGGATCAGGACATTTGTATCTAGCAGGTAGTTAACCACCGCGCTCGGCCTCCTCGGCGATTTCGTCCCAGGTGCGAGGCATCCACGTCTCCCGCAGCTTACGGACGTAGCGGTTCACGTCGTCTATGGTCATCAGGTCAGGGTGGTCTTCATCAGACCAGGCTCCGGCCGAGTCCCGCAATGCCCTGAGCAATCGCCTTCGTTTTAGCTCTTTTTCCGTAGCCTCGACGATGAATTTGCTCCGCTCCCGCCGAGGAACGTAGCGCCTGAGTTCTTCCAGCAGCGAGACGGGGAAGGTGACGTTGATCCGTTTGAGCGTTTCTGTAGTCATTGTTATCCCCCCAGTTATGGTGTGTACATTATACATCAAGCAAAGGTGTCTGTCAAATGTGCCGAAGGAGGATGTTTGAGATGTCTTACCAAACCGCACTGCGCGAAGACGCCCAAAAGCGCATCGAGGAGATCGGCCAGGCCGACATCCTGGTGGGCATCCCTAGCTACAAGAACGCCAGCACCATCGGCCACGTGGTGCATACGGCCGCCGAGGGGATGGTCAGGCATTTCCCCCAGATGAAACCTGTTCTAGTGAATTCCGATGGAGGCTCGCCCGATGGCACACGTCAGGTGGTACTGGACACTCCCGTGCCCAACGGGGTGGAGAAGATCGTGACCGTGTACCAGGGCGTGTCCGGCAAGGGCAGCTCGTTCCGCACCATTTTCGAGATCGCCAAAGCCCTGGGGGTCAAGGCCTGCGTCGTCGTTGATAGCGACCTGAGAAGCATCACTCCGAAGTGGATCGAGCTTCTGGCTGGCCCTATCGTCAAAGAGGGCTACGGCTACGTGACTCCCTTCTACATCCGCCACAAATACGACGGCACCATCACCAACAACATCTGCTATCCCATGACACGGATGCTCTACGGGCTGGACATACGCCAGCCCATCGGCGGAGACTTCGGCTTCTCAGGCGATCTGCTGGACCACTACCTGAACCAGGATGTATGGGATACCGACGTGGCCCGCTTCGGCATTGACATCTGGATGACGACCACGGCCATCAACGCCGGGGCTCGCATCTGCCAGGCTCACCTGGGGGCCAAGATCCACGACGCCAAGGATCCGGCGGCGTCGCTGGGCCCTATGTTCCGCCAGGTGGTAGGAACGCTGTTCGGGATGATGGCCAAATACGAGGCCCACTGGAAGGCCGTGACCGGCAGCCAGCCCGCCCCCCTCTACGGCGAGCCCAAGAAGCTGGAGCCTGAGCCGGTGCCAGTTACCCTGTCCGCCATGATCGAGAGGCTGCGAGCGGGGCGAGAGCAGTGGGGCGAGGTTTGGGATGGGGTGCTTTCAGCGGAGAACCGAGGGACCCTTGAGGCCATCCTGTCTCAATCCGACGACGCCTACCAGTTCACCGCCCAGCAGTGGGCGCCCATCGTGTTCGATTTCGCCGTGGCCTACACCAGAAGCACCCTGGACAAGGACGCCGTCATTGACAGCATGACCCCGCTCTACTACGGTCGCACGGCGGGGCTGGTGGTGGAGAGCCAGACCATGGACAGCGCCACTTTCGAGCGAGAGGTGATTCAGGCACAAGCCCAGACTTTTGGGGAATTGAAGCCGCATCTGATTGAACGATGGGGCAATCCTTGAGTGGCCGTAACCGTTCCTCTCGAGTTACTACCAGGCTTCTTCTATTTAGCGATTGAAATCGCCTTTTATAGGCTTGCAGCCGTGCGTCCACGCAGGCTTCGGTGCGAGCTCAGCCGAGCAGCGGACAGCCAGCTTTAACTCTCCAGGCATGGTTTCAACTGCCAGCGTAGTTGAATTTGAATACCCCTTGATTTGTGGCGAAATCTGTGATAGAATTTAGCAGACCAAAGCTACCCCCATCACTACTCGCTAACACCTCGACACCGACGATCCTCACCCCCGCTCTCAGTTAGGTATCCGGTAGCACCGCCTTTTTCGCCCCCGCCGGGTGGGGACCGACCCGCCCCCAAGCTCAAAAATATATGGAGAATAAGAATGCTTAGCAGAATCACTCGACAGCACATCGGGATTATGATCATGCTGAGCCTGGTACAGGCTCTGTTGACAGGAACGGCACTAGTAAGCGGTAGCGGGAGCGCCCCAGCGGCGGTTCGGCATACCCAGGACGAGGTGATCCTCGAGCCGGTGGGGCACTTTGGCGGCGGGGTGTTCGCCGTGGCCGTGCCTCCATCCGGCGGCGACTACGTCTACCTGGGCGAGGGGAGCGGCTTCACCGTGCTGGACGTCTCCGAGATGAAAGCCCTTTCTTCGTCTGTTATGACATGGGTTATGATTTTAATGCCGACATCAACGGCGGCAACAACGTGTTGAAAGCTGTAGCCGTCAACGGAGACGGTGTGCGGTCCGACCCAGCCGTCCTGCATCCCATGGTCTTTCCTCTCCCAGATTGGGCCAAGCTCTTGCTGGAGGGTCCCTGGGGGGTCTTCCCTCTAGGGAGATACGTTCTCTACTCCATAGAGATCCGCTATCCCTCCCCGGAGTTCGAGGCCGCCTGGAGCCTCCCTGGCTGGGTACCCTTCGCGGGGGGCAAGCCATTGGGCATCAAGAAGACCCAAGCGCGCGTGGGCGTGAAGGCCAAATCCGACGGCAGTGGCTCGGGCAAGCTGTACGGCCAAACGGGCATAGTCGCGTTCGGGCAGACGGTGGCCGGGACCGCTTCGGGTCAAGGGAAGGTGCAGTTGCAGCCTGGTGTGGGCCTCGACCTCACGAGCGCCAATTTCTCCCTGGGGATCAGGGATGGCAGACACCGTTTCGGTGGAGTGGACGGTGCCCATCACGCCCACCAGCTACGACATCTGGGTGCTGGTGGACCCGTTCATAGAGGTCTTCGAGAGCGACGAGATGAACAACCTGGCGCACATCACCACCGTCCTTCCTGATTTGCTGGTCGGCGACCTCTACGCCGACTACGTGTCCCCTCAGACGATCCACATCGCGGCCACCATCGTCAATAGTGGCACAGTCCCTGCTTCGGATGTGAGGATAGAGTGGCGCCGAGACGCCATCACGGGCACGCTGCTGAGCGCTGCTACAGTTAGCGAGATCGCCGCCGATGGCAGCGCAGAGGCAGGGATGACCTGGAGCGTATCACCTGCCGACGCTGGCGAGCACCTAGTCTACGTGGTGGTGGATCCCGACGGCGCCATCACCGAGAGCGACGAGACCAACAACACCGACCTTGCTGCGGCGGACGTGCTGCCCGATCTAACGCTCAGCGGGCCCTACGTCAAAGTAGAAATCAATGCCCGCCCGACCCGCTGCCGATCACCCTGGTGCTGGGTAACCAGGGGGTAGCCGATGCACAGGACGTGCGGGTGCGGGTGGTGCAGGGGGACCCTTTCACGGAGACCAGTCCGGTGCTGTGGGATACGGTGGTTCCGGCCCTGGAAGCCGGTGGATCGGTCGTCTTGACCACGAACATCTCCGTACCGGGATGGGAAGACGTTTACGCCGTAGCCGACCCTGAATGGACCATTAGCGAGGTTGACGAGGGGAACAACCTGGCCTTGTTGATGGAGTTTCCGCCGCGCATCTACCTGCCGTTGATACTCAAGCACTAGAGAGCGTGATCGGGCATGGTAAAGACGCAACAGCATTTGCCTTTTTAACCCCTACCTGGGCGGGTCACGAACCCGCCCCAAGCTCAAACCCAAGGAGGTGCAAGATGTTTGCTGAGATCACTCGACAGCGTGTCTGGCTCTTGGCCGCGCTGGGCCTGGGTCTGGCCTCGGCCTTTGCGCTGCTACAGGTCCTAGGTGTGCAGAGCGCACCAGCCCTGGCCGCGCCGCACACCAGGCCCGTCAAAGGTTCCGCCGCCGAACTGCGCGTCTGTCCGGATGGCCCGCCGAGCTGCGATTATGCCTCCATCCAGGAGGCCGTGGACGCCGCGGGCGACGGCGGTGTCGTCAAGGTCACCACTGGCGCCTACACCGACGTGAACACCCATGGTGGGCTGGCGCAGGTGGTCTACGTCAACAAGACCGTCACCATCCGGGGCGGCTACACCACCGACGATTGGGATACCCCGGAGCCGGCGGCCAACCCCACCACCCTGGACGCTCAGGGCCAGGGGCGGGTAGTCCACATCACCGGAGAGACATCGCCAACCCTGGAGGGGTTGCGCATCACCGGCGGGGATGCGACCGGGCTGGGCGGGGGGCCATGGCCCTACGATGGCATCGGGGGCGGGGTCTACGTGGTCAGCGCCACGGCCACTATCCGCAACTGCGCTATTTACGACAACGTGGGCAGCCGTGAGGGCTGGGGCGGCGGCGGCGGAGTGTATCTGTGGTTTAGCCCGGCCACGATAGTTGATAACGCCCTCTACGGCAACACCGCCAGTATGGGCGATTTCGGTGAAGGCGGCGCCTTGGCCCTGTCGGCGAGCGAGGCTGTCGTGACCGGCAATATCATCTATGACAACACCGCCAACAGCAGCGGCGTAGGCATTGGCGGCGGCGTTTACGTCGAAGGCGGACCGCCCTTCATGGAGTACGGAGCCGCCACCTTCCGCAACAACATCCTTCAGGGCAATATCGCCAGCAGCTCAGAGCGGGGTGATGGCGGCGGCATCTTTATCGGCTATGGCAACCGATCCTTGTTGGCCAACAACGTCGTGGTCAACAACGTCAACGGAGCCAGCGGTGATTCTGGGGGAGCAGGGATCGCCGTGGAATACTCATCCCCCCATCTGCTCCACACCACCGTCCACGACAACACGGGTGGCGATGGCAGCGGGGTCTACGCATTCTTCAATAGCCACGTCGCCATGACCAACACCATCCTGGTCAGCCAGACGGTGGGCATTATCGTCACGGAGGACAGCACGGCCGATCTGAATGGCGTGCTGTGGTATGCTAATAGCGGCGGCAACTGGAGTGGAGCGGGGACCGTCGTCGTCAACCACGCGGTCACTGGCGACCCGGCCTTCGACGCCGATGGCTACCACCTGACGGACGGCTCGGCGGCCATTGATGCGGGCGTGGAGGCAGGGGTGACCGACGACATTGACGGGCAGGCCCGGCCTTACAACGGCACACCGGACCTTGGAGCCGACGAATGGCTTCCCCCAGAGCCGACGCCGACGAGCACGCCGACGCCCACACCATCTGCCACGCCCACGGCGACACCTACAGCTACGCCAACGCCAACCGACACGCCAACACCGACGCCAACTGACACACCGATGGCCACAGCGACCGCAACGGCTACATCTACACCGACGGAAACAATGATGGTGAAAGTGTACCTGCCGATTTTGTTCAAAAGCCTGTCTTGAGCAGAGCCGAAGGGTTGGTGAGGGGGGCTAGTAATGTCAAAAAAGGAAGGAGGTCAGAATGTTCATAGTACATGTCCACGTACACGTCAAGCCCGAATTGGTTAACGCCTTTCGCGAGGCGACGCTGGAGAACGCCCGCCATAGCGTGCAGGAGCCTGGGATTGCGCGCTTCGACGTGGTCCAGCAACTGGATGACCCGACCCGCTTCGTGCTGGTCGAGGTCTACCGCACGTCGGAGGATCCGGCCCGTCACAAGCAAACGGTCCACTATCAGAAATGGCGGGATACGGTGGCCGAGATGATGGCCGAACCGCGCCACAGCGTCAAATATGCCAACGTCTTTCCCGATGACGCGGGCTGGGGGTAAAACAAGTGAAAGGATAGCATGAACAGGAAACACGGCCTACGACGCTATCTGCGGGCCAGCCTGCGGGATACCTGGGTGCTGGTGCGGGAGTTTCGCAACTCCCTGCTGCTGTTCGCGGGGCTGCTGCTGGTGGGAGGGCTGATACTGTGGCGCTTCTACGTGTTGCCGGAGACTGGCCAGGGGCTCGCTTTTAGCCAGGCGCTGTACGCGGTATTCACCCTCATCTTTTTCGAGACCACTATCCCCTACCCCGATGAGGGCCTCTTGCAGGTCTTTTTCTTCGTGGCGCCCATCCTGGGGCTGGTGGTGATCGCCGAAGGGGTGATCCGCTTCGGGGTGATGCTGTTCAACAAGCAGGTCAGAAAGGGGGAGTGGCAAGTGGCGGTGGCGTCAACTTTCAGGAACCACGTCGTGGTCTGTGGGCTGGGAAAAGTGGGGTATCGAGTGGTGGAACAACTGCTGCGATTTGGCGAGGAGGTGGTGGGAGTCGAACAGCGGGAGGAGGGACGTTTCGTGGAGCGGGTGCGGAAGATGGGTGTGCCTGTGATCATCGCCGACGCCCGGCAGCGGGAGACGTTGGTCAAGGCTGGGGCGCCACGGGCCCGGGCCATCATCCCCTGCACCGAAGACGACCTCACCAACCTGGACATCGCCCTGGACGCTCGAGAGCTGAAACCGGGGATCAGGGTGGTGATGCGCATGTTCGACGCCGATCTGGCCAAGAAGGTGGAACGGGGGTTCGGCATCCAAACCGCCTTCAGCACCTCGGCCCTGGCCGCGCCAGCCTTCGCCGCTGCCGCAACCCAGGCCGACATCTCTCACGCCTTCTACGTGGACGACACCCTGCTCAACGTCAGCCAGGTGACGGTGCAGGCTGGCTCTCGTCTGGTGGGCAAGACGCTGGCGCAATTGGAACGGGAGCTGGACCTCTCGGTGATCATGCATCGGGGGGCAGAGGGGGTGGACCTGCACCCGGCTCCTGAGATCGTGCTGGCGACAGAGGACTGCATCGTGGTCTTCGCTTCGCTGGACACGCTGAACCGGTTGCGGCAGCTCAATCAGCCATGACGTGCCCGGCACTTCCCCATGCCACCGGCAGCGGGACGCTTCAGTGAAAGCGCGGTCTTTTGCAGTTGACCGCGCTTTTGTGGTATAATAGGTGTGTCTCGATCCACCTCATCATTCCAGTTGAAGGAGTTGCCTGGGATGGGCCAGAAGGGTTGGTCGAGATACTTGCCATAATCGAGCAACTGGTCTATAATAGCAAAGAGTTTAGTTGCTGGTTACTCGACTCAAGGTGCCGGTATTTTGAGAAATGTCTGGAAGTTACGAAGATGGTCGATTCTGTGTCCCACAATGATCCGCCTTCGAGCAAAAGCGTTGCAGTGGACGAGCACCTGCGAGGACAGGTCCGCCGGGCTATCGAGACGGTGGGCAATGGCTTCCTAGACGGCGACCTAATCCACCGCCTGCAACAGGATGAGACTCTTTGTCGAAGTTACTACGGCGAAATCTTGCACATCATCTACCGCATCCTGTTCCTGCTTTTCGCCGAGCAGCGGAGGATGATGCCCGGCCGTGACTCCCTCTACGCTGAAGTCTACTCCATCGCCCACCTGCGCGCCCGCGCCGAGAGGGACATTCCTCATGAGGACGACTTCACCGATCTGTGGGAGAGGCTCAAGGTCACTTTCCGCATGGTGCGGGAGGGAGTATCGGACCTGGGCGTCTTTGGCTACGACGGGATGCTCTTTGCTGAAAACCAGACACCGCTCCTAGAGGAACGAGCGATTCGAAACAGCGACCTATTGCGGGCTATTCGCGCTTTGACGCTCATTGAGTGGGATGAGGGGCTACATCGCATCTCCTACACCACCCTGAGGGTGGAGGAACTAGGCTCCATCTACGAGAGCCTACTGGACTACACCCCACGGGTCACGACTGGGCCGAAGAAGACAGGTAGCCGTGGGATTCCGGCTAACACCTTCTTCCTTGACCCCCGGGGCTTAGAGCGCAAGACCACTGGTTCCTACTACACCCATCCCTCGCTGGTCAACGAACTGATCAAGAGCGCGCTCCTGCCGGTGGCGTGGGACCGGCTGGCAGCAGCAGGGCTGCCGGTGATCAAGGGGGAGGCTATCGGCGAAGGGACAGTGGGGCTGCTGACCGACTACGCCGTGCTGACCCCAGCGCAGCGTATCGCAGGCGAAGCGGCCTTGTTGGACCTCAAGATCTGCGACCCAGCAGCCGGCAGCGGTCACTTTCTCGTCAAGGCCAACGATGCCCTGGCAGTCGAACTGGCCCGCATCCGCAGCGGCGAGGAGCACCCGCCCCAGGTGGGCATGCAGACCGCCCGGCGCGACGTGCTAGCCCGATGTATATACACGTTGATC
>CAZGKH010000025.1:0-17951 GCA_964525665.1 uncultured Anaerolineae bacterium
CGAGACCTCCGAGACCTCCGAGGTTTCTAAAACCTCGGAGGTCTGCTTGATACCAACCATTAGATGGTAATGAGTCGGCATCAAGCAATAGGCAGCAACGACAATGCCACTGGGAAGGAGATACTTGCGCACGCGCCGCAGAAAGAACAGGTAGTTATCATGCTCAAAAAAGATGTTCTGTCGGTTGTTCCCTCGGTTGTAGATATGGTAATATTCTCCTGCGTAGAACTTGATCTCGCGTCGCGGCATAGTGTCCTCCCGATAAGACCTCGGAGGTTTCCTGAAAACCTCCGAGGTCTGGATCGCCTTCGCTCACCTCCGCCATATCCGCAGCACTGGCACCAGACATTCGACGAACGATAATCCACCGTGGGCCGTGCAGCGGTCGTTGGGGCTGGCTGAGCCCCACCAATAGCGGCCACGGATGGCGGCGTGCGCCTCTCCGAAGGCAAAGAAGCGCTGTTCTACCGCTGGCGCTTCATGGTCACGCAGGCCGCGTGTCCGCTCGTCGGTCAAAGAGCGCACCCGGCTGGATCGGGGAAAGGCGGAACGGGCAACGTCCTCTACCCCAGCGGGCATGCGCCAGTACTGGGTGGGAGATCGGGCGTAGAGGTAGCCATGATCGCTGGTGACCAGGGCTTCGTCTCGTCCCGAAACTTCCAACACTGCTGCTAATGTGTTGGCTGTGCTGTGGAACGCATGGGCCACGGTGTGCGTCTGGGCCACGGTGACCTCCTCCAGCGCTGTGTCTGGCAGCCGCATCCAGACCAGTAGCGAGCCTGAACGCGGCATGGCAGGGATGTGCTCGGGGCCAGCCACGTAACGATAAGTGAACTGCAGGTGTCCAGACCTCCGAGGTTTGGCAAACCTCGGAGGTCTTTGGCGTCCGCTGGCCGGGCCGACGCCGAGGAGCAGCCTGCTCAGGCTTTCGGTCATAGGAGGAAAGGGAGCCACGGCAAAACCCTCACGCTTCACTTGCCACTCAGACCTCCGAGGTTTTGGAAACCTCGGAGGTCTTTGTTCCAGCAGGATGGCCTCCCGCACGCTCAGCGAATCGGCGATGATCACGAAGGGACATTCGTCGAAGAGGGAGAGGACGTAACTCTCGTCTTGAGCGCCAGCCCGTTCCAGCAGCAGGTCGTAGGCCTCGAAGAAACCACAATACACCCCGCGCTCCAGGTCGTTGAGCGCGCTCTCCCGGTCATCCATGAGACCTCGGAGGTTTGCCGAGACCTCCGAGGTCTGAGCGTAGATGCGCTCCATCTGTCGCCAGATGGCGGCCAGCGGGTCCTGGTCTTCAATCAGTTCGGTGATGAAGTGTTTATCAATTGCCACAGAATGTCCTCCAGAGACCTCCGAGGTTTGCGAAACCTCGGAGGTCTGGCCCTAACGTGGTGCATCGCCACGCACTTCAACCGATACCACAATCCCTTCTATGCGCTGCAACTGCTCAACCAGATTCTCAGTAATGGCCAGAAAGGCTGTTTTGCTGGCGGGATGGGTAAACTCGCAGGCCAGCTCGTGCAGCGCCGTTACCTGAGCCAGCCCGGCCAACTCTTCATCTTGACCGAAGAGAGGGTCGGGTTCCTCTCCCATTGGGCTGACCTGGAAGCGAGCGGATTGGATACGCGCTTCCTCGCGCAGCCTGGCCCTAAGGTCCCGCAGGAACTGGTCCAGTAGCCGGTAAGGGCCAAGGGGTAGCCTGAAAGGCTCCCAGCCCAGCCTTGTCCCTGGCTCCTCGGTGACAGGTAGTTTGATCACCGTATCATCGGCAAGTAGCGATGGGTCGTGGATAAGCGTGAGGGCAGTTTCCTCGGCAGCATGGGCCACCACCCCCCGCCCTTGCAACAGCCGCTCTAGGCCTCGCCGGATAGCACTCTCTTCAATCCCTTCGACGGCTAGATGGCTCTTTAGGTCGCTTAGTGTAATGCCCTCCGGACTGGCATCGTGGACCAACTGCATGATGCGCTGGCGAGCCTGACGGTCATCGGGCGGGGTGTAGGCTGCCAGCCATATCCGGGCCGCGTTGGTGATGGCGTTACTGGTCAGGTCGCCGTCGGTGGGAAAGCGGGTCTCATCTTGCTCCAGCACTGCTTCCCTTTCGTTGACCAGTTCGGCCAATGCGCGAAGGACATCCTGCGCCGGCACGTCCAGTTCGTCCAAGACTTCGGCCCTGACCTGTTGCGCCGTCGCGCCCGATTGTCCGGCATCCGCCAACGCCTGCCGGACAGCGTGTTTCACATCCTGGGGAGCAGGCGGCTCCGGCGCATACGCTTTGAGCCAAACTCGCCAATCGTCATTCAAGGGCGTCGGCAGCCGGCGGTCGTCGTAGCCATAGAACGCCCGGCCCACAGTGACAACGACGCCTGTGTCGGGATGGCTGTCCTGGGCCATACCCTGCAAGGCTTCGGCCAATTGCTCTGCATCTACCAATATGGGCAGCCCCGGGTGGCTCCGCAGCCCGCGCCGCAGTTGACCCACCGTCCGCCCAGCGGCCTCGGAACCCCTGGAGGCTCCCACGCCTGAGGAACGAAGCAGTTTCTGCAATCCTCCCTTGAGCACCTCCACATCGTTCTCGTGGTGGATTTGTCCCTTGATCGCGTCGGCGCTCAGCGTACATTCGATCTTTCGTATGACGTACTCGGGGTCTGCTCCCAGTTCATTGGTACGGCTGAGTCGCATCCAGTAGCCGTAGTAGTTTTCTAGGCCCTGTTTGAACTTGCGCTCGAAACTGCGCTTGTATCCTCGCACATCGCTCTGGCGATGGGTGCGCCGGCTCAAGAGCGATTCACACACCAGCAACCGGGCGGCCCGCAAGAGCATCTCGCGTTCGTGCGTCAGGCGTCCACGAAGCGCCGGTTTGGGCGCGATCAAGACAACGGTGTTGTCCCTGGTCCTGAGCAACTCCTCGGCCTGGGCCTCTGTGATTGGCTCCAGGGAGAGCACGTACTTGAGGCTCGCTCCGGCCAGCGCTTCCGGCAGCGGGTCCTCGGGATAGAGATAGGCCATCTCCGGCAACAGGTAGGCTCGCAGTGTTTTCCGTATCTTCTCAACCGCATCCCCTTTCCCTTCTGGTTTCTGTATGAGCGCTCGCGCCTGCTGTTCAATCTGCTTCAGCAACACCACATCTTTGGTTACTAGGAAACGCTCTTCCACCTCATCCATGAACCAGCATTCCCGCTGCACACCGTCAATCTCGTTGCACAGCACGTTGATATTGAGTCCTGGCCGGAAGTTGCCGACCAGGACATCTTCCAGGGTGGCTCCGGCTGCATCGGCAGGCGCAAACGAATGGAGCAGCACCGTGCCCAAGATTCCTCCGGCGTGGTCAATCTCTTGGCAGCGTTGAGACAGGTCCTCGTGGGCGTTGCTGACTAGGTCAGGGTCCAGCTTGCGCAAGTCGCTGGCCACGTTCTCGTCCCGGATGTCCAGGTCGCCGGTGAGGATCAGGTCCCGCTGGGCAGCGTGCCGTCGCAAGAGATTGGCGCAGAGATAGACTATGCCCCGGGTGCTTTCGTGGTGAGGAGCAGCAGCGTAGACCTGAAAAGCCTGTTTCAGGAAAGCCGAGTGGAAAGGATAGCAGGTTGCCATTTCCCGCTCCAAGTCGGCCAGCCGGGCAGCCAGCAAGGGAAACTCTGAACGTACGTTCTGATAAGCCTGGATATAGCGGGCGACCACCTGCTGGGCTCTATCCTCGTCTACTTGACTGATCAACCGGTGGCGCACGATCCGCTGGCGATCCTCGGCTGTGCCCACGTCCCAAGAGGGTGGCTGGGTGCGGTTGATGATCTCCATCAGCCGGGGTTCGCGCCCGTAGACGGAGAGGGCCACAGCCAGGGGAGCGTTGGACATGTTGGCCGCCTCCAAGAGATTCTGGAGGCCAGCCTGGGCACGGTCTTTGGGTCGCCCGTTGTCCAGTTGGCGGAACCAAAGTTCTAGTTCGTCAATGATCAGCAGCGTGGGCATATAGACCTCCGAGGTTTCCGAAACCTCGGAGGTCTGAGTTAGACTGGCCCACTGTTCACGGGTGGGATAGTTGCGGATCTGGGCGTTGAGTTCTAGTCTATCTGCTCGCTCAAACAGCAGTTCCCAGAAGGTATCCGGGTTCTCGGAGACGAGCTGAACCAGAGCTACGTTAATGTGCTCAGGGAAGCGACCGTGTATGTTCCATTCATCAAGCCACTCCTGCGCTTCTGAGCCGAGGGAAGCCGCGTGGTACAGCGCCAGTAGAGCGTGAGATTTGCCACTGCCGTAGTCACCCCGGATGACGACAGCACCCTTGGGATGTTCGCCGCTCAGTTTTTGGGCCATCAACTCCACGAGCCCGCGCAGTGGGATAGTTGGATATGTGGCGCGCAGTACAAAGCCAGCGTCCGCTTCTTTGGAATTCGGATCCTTGATCGCCTGATCAATAAAAACTGCTTCTAGCAGTTCGCCAGTGCGTACCTCTTCTGAAAGCTGACAGATTTGTTGGATGGTCACGATTATACCTCCCAGGTGGAGTCAAGTTGATTCTGTTCCAACCCCCTCCGTCTACGCCAGCGTCAACGCCGGCTCCAGCACATTGGCTCTGTCGTGGACGCCGCCCCCATTATTATAACCCAACGCCGACACTTACGCAAACGCACAAAGCCCGCAACCCGCCTTCTCCACTCCGGCCAGTGTGGTGGGCGGAGGGCGCGGGGCCGCGGGCCTGTCTTGCCGCGAAGGGTCTCGTCAGTAGCTCAGCCAGTTCTCGACCTTCAGCCCGGCGATGCGCTGAAAGTGCTTCACGTTCTGAGTGACGAGCACATGGTCACTGACCAGAGCGATGCCGGCGATTAAGATGTCTGCATCGGGGGTGAGGTTGCCCCGTCGCCGCAGATCGGCGTATATCTTGGCAGCCCTCTTACAAGCGGCCTGACCCAGCGGCATCACGTTGTTCAACCTGCAAAACTCGTCGAAAGCCTTCTGACGGCCACGCGCGCGGACGTATTCGTGGCCTTTCATCACTTCGTAGTAGGTGATTATCGTGATGTTGAGGTGGCCATAGAAGTCCCGATGTCGTCGCGCCTGCTCGACCATCTGGGGCATCCCTTTGAATAGCGGCATCAGCATGTCAGTGTCGAGGATGGAAGGATTCACGCTATTGGTTCCTCGCTGCCCGATTCAGTTTCGCGGCCGGCAAAATAGCTTGCTCGCTCTTCAAGAATGGTCTGGAATACGCGATCTTCATCCGGCGTGAAATCGGCCCACATCCTGATGAACTGCTCCAGGGTGTCCTCGTCTGTGGCGGATGTGTCCCTCTCGATCGGTTCCAAGAAGGTGACCGTCACCTGGAAAGCGCCGTTGCTTTGATCACGGAGGCTGTGGGATTCAATCGTGTAGTAGGTCACCGACCGCCTTTTCCGCTTCCCTCCAAAGCAGGTGACAGGGCAACGGAGAGGGTCTTGAGCCCTCTGACGATGGCTTCCTCTTCGTTCTCACAAGCACCGCTTTTCAGGAGGGCTCCCAAAATCTGGCGCATGTCGGGGCGCAGGAGAACGTTTTGGGCAATGCGCCTGGCCCGTTCTTCCATCAATGCCTCTGACAACGAGGCCACATCCTTATCCACGTCTTCGGCTGACAACAACGCTGCCTGTGGTTCGTGCGGAGCAATTCTTTTCATACTCATATAACTTTTCACCTCCCATACGTCTCGGCTACATGCTCGATCAACTGGTTGCTGTAATGCGTACCCTGTTGCTGGCATAGGCTGAGTAAATGTCGAATGTCATGCCTGGTGAGCAGCCCATCCAGACCGGCCCGGCCTATCACGCCGGGAAACCCTGTGATTCGCAATCCATCCTCCTCGGCCACGACGCGGGCTGCCAGCTCGTCTAACAGAATCAATGTGCATCCAAGTTCTGGGCGGGCAGTAACGACCATCGCCTCTGCTTCCGGCAAGTGATTGTGGTAATCTGGGTCACCTGACGAGGGTTGCTCAGCAATTCGACGGGCCAACGCCTCCGCTCGTTCTTTTTCGTCGGGTGTCAGCGCCTCTGCCAATACCACGAATTCATCCCGGATGCAATCATCCAGTTCTTCACCAGCGCCATGCTTTTCGAACTCGGCCACTTGCGATGGTGCAAGGTAGATCGTTTTGAAGTATCGCTTCAATAAATCCACTCGACCACACTGAAACGCTGATATGAGGGGCCCCGTGTTACAGGCCACCGTAGTCTTATCTACTTCCCCATTAGGCATTATCGTTCCCCTTTGTTGGAGTGTATCGGTGTCTCTACACCCTCGCTACGCTGGATGCCGCTCTACCTCTATTATAACCCAACGCCGAAACTTACGCAAACCAACAAAGCCCGCGACCCCGAAATCGGGCCGCGGGCCTGTCTTGTCGCGAAGGGGCCTCGTCAGGCTGGGGAGAGGCACTACCCTTCTTCTATGCGCTCGAATAGCCAGCCTTTGTCATGAAGGCGGTCTTTCAGCATCGAGTAGAGGCGCCCGTCGTGAGTGGTCAGAAACACTTGAAACCCGTCCAGTCGCTCGGCGACCAGGTCAACGATTCGCTCTCTGTGGTCGGCATCGTAAGGGGTAAAAACGTCATCCAAGAATAGAAATGGGAACTGGCGGTTGAACAGGCCAACGGAGCTTATGAACAATGCCAGGCCCAGGGTGTTCATCTGGAAATCACTGAGATCACCAGCAGGCGGGGTCAGCCGCATGCTCAGTGTCCTCGACTCGGTGTCTGGAACGATGTGAATGTTTGGCACAGTATCCGCCGGATGAATCGTTTGGTAGATGGATTGCACCTTGTCTTCGAGAGCCACCACCACGTCATTAACCAGGGCAGCGGTGCGCTCTCGAATGACCTCTGCCATGGCATCGAAGCTATGTTTGACCTTTTGATATTCGTCTTGCTCGCGGTGTAGTTCTCTGAGGCGGATCAGGGCATCCCACAAGGCGTGAAAACTCTCAATCGCTGCTTCAACCTGGGTGGTCGTAACCGGCGCCATCATGGGCGGGAGACCTTGAAGCGCAGAGTGTAGTCTTTGAGCAACGAACTGGTGGCAGCGGGCCAGAAATGCCTCACATTCGTCCTGCATTTGAGACGGGAAGCGGTCGGGCGCGACCAGTGCTCTGGCAGCCTTCACCAGTTCTGTGGCCTGGGTTTCGATCTTTGATAGCGATAGTTTCTTGGCCTCTGTTGAGACCCGTGTCAGGCGTTTCTCTATATTCCTGATGGCCTTCTTGAGTCTACGAGTGGTCTGCTGTTGCTCGTTGCGAGCTGCCGCAAGCTCGGCCAAGTCGTCGCGGCTTCTGGTAATGGTGATCAACGCGGCTTCCTGAGAGCCGGCGCGGGTCTTTTGCCAGGGTGTGCGGCACACGGGACATTCGCCCGTGATCTGTGACTCCAAAACCCCTTGGGCCGCGCTCCACACCTCCTGAAAGACGCTGTTCTTGGCTCTGGTAAGCAGGCTCTCTGTATGTCTTTCCGCCGCCACTGCATCGGTCAAGGCAGCATGGCAGATTGGAAGCTGACCGCCCCTTCGGCTATGCTCAGGGCGGGTTGGGGAAATCAGGCCGGTGGCTAGTTTCTTCAAAGCGAGCTTGGCCTGGTAAGATCCGTCGGTGGCAGATGACGCTACAATGATTCGGCCCTGAAGCCGTTTCAAGGTTCGAATGGCCTTCTTCATTCCCTCCACTGAATCTATGGCCAGACGTTTGCCAAGATGCCGCTCTGTCTCTGCCTCGCACCAGTCCAATACCGCACGTTCATCGTACTGGGTGACGGAGTTGTCGGTATGTCGGGCGATATCTTGCATTCGCCCCACGATCTCCCAACTGAGGTCACGACCTGCCAGTTCGCGTGAGGTCGCTTCCAGGTGCTTGAGCACCTGCGCCAGGCGCGTCAGGCCGAACCATCTGAAGAGCTCGGCTGCGTCTTGATCCCGGGGCTCGTCAGGGGCCATATCACCCACAAAGTTTCTGAGATCACGTTGGCGCAGGACGCGGTAAGCGGGGGCGGCGCGAACAATGGGACGAAGCTCCGGCGACATATCGTTGGCTTGCTCCGGGTTGACCAAACGGGTAACCAGCACCGATTCTCCTGACTCTGCATTGACGAGTGTCATGGAGAGTTTGGGTTCTATGCCTCTTTCCTCCGCCGGGCTGTCACCTTCTGAGAAAAGGTACTCGACTGCATCTGCATAGCCGCTATTGCCGCCGGCGCCGGGATCATAGATGGCGATTGATCTGGGAGATCGCTCCTGGGCCAGCTCGAAATCACTGACTTGATGCGGAATACCCTTAATCCCATGAATGTTGAGTTGCGCGACTATCCAACCCATTGATCGCCCTCCACGGCCCGCGTCTTCGCCAGTTGGACCAATGCCTCGGCCAATTGGGCTCCTGCCTTTGGGTGAAGCGTGCTCTGTCCCAAGTGTTCTTCGACCAGCCTGACCACATCCGGGTCATACTCAGTCTGATCGTTGAGCTCTTCCCGGAAAAGCGAGTCGAGAAACTCAGGGGCTCTAGTACATGTCCATAGGTTCATTCCACGACTTCCCCCTGATCACGTCCCTCAACTCTTCTTGGAGGTCGCCCAACTCGTCGTTGATTGCATCAACCGCTGTGTCCAAGATGTCGTCATCATAAGGCTGCTGTCCCATCTTGGTCAGCTCGTGCCTCAATATGCCCCTCGTCACTCGCAACCGCTTAGTACGCGGCGATTTGGTCTTCAGCCCTGCAATCGCTGCATCTGCCAGACGAATAGAAAGCTCTTGCAGTTGTCTATCATTCATCTGGGCAAACCCACCTAAATCGAGAAGGTCTTCGTAGGTCGTGTTGGCCAGTATGTACCGAAACCAGTTCTCCCAGGTTCTATCCGCATCTGTTCTGTAGAACCGGGATGGGGGGATCTCATCAAGAAGATCCAATTCTGGTTCTTCTTCGTACTCGTCACCTTCATCGGGACCGAAGGGTTCGATTGAGCTTAAGAGGCTGCTCCAGATAGTCCGGGTGATTACGAGAGCAATCATGCTCAGAAGGGTTGCCTCGAACAAGGAGAAGGGTAGAAGACGGGTGATTATCCAGCCCAGACCAACGGCAGCGCCGATTACAAGCGCGAAACTGATGGCCAACAAGACGATCATCACGATGATGGGAAGAACAGTCCACATAGTTGAACCTCCTAGAAGAATGGGTGCTCACATCGGCGCTACTGGAGATGTCGGCTCACCCTTATTATAACCCAATGCCGACACTTACGCAAACAAATAATGGCCCGAGGCCCTGCTTGCTTCGCACTCACCGGCGTGGTGGGCGGAGGGCGTGGGGCCGCGGGCTTGCCTGGCATAGCTATCGAGCAAGTTGTTGTTGACTGCTGTACGCGAGGGATAGCCCGGTCGGGTTAGGCGCGGGTTAGGCCGTGCTGTTTGTCTCGACGCGAACCCAACCTCCATTCCTGGCACTGCATACAAGCGCCTCAATAACTTGCATGTTAGCCACAGCGTCTTCCAGCGGCACCGGGGCTGCTCTGTCCTTCAGCACTGCCTGGGAGAACAGGTCTCCCTGAATCGTATACTGGTTGCAAATCTCCAGCGCAACCTCTTCGATGTTGGCGCCATCTTCTTCATACCATACTTTGCACGGTCGGTCGGTCGGGGCATTGAAAGGTATCTCGATCTCAATCCGCCCCTTCGTACCAAAGATGTTCACCCGCTGATAAGACGTCAACTGGGTCGCACAAGTGAACGTTGAAGTGCCATCGCCAAACTCCAGCATGCCAGAAGTTAGACGGTCAACCTTGAACTCTGGATCGTGTTCCATGATCCCACAGACCCGCTGCGGCTCGGCCCCAAAGATGAACCGCGAAAGCGAAATGCAGTAGCAACCAATGTCCATCAATCCGCCGCCGCCAATGTCAGCCCTGTTTCGAATGTTGTCGGGGTCAGTATTGTAGTATGAGAAGAAGGACTGAATCGTCCGCAGTTCGCCGATGCTGCCTTCTGCAACCAACTGCTTTGCCCGCTGCCATTGTGGATGATGCCGGTACATGAATGCTTCCATAACCTTCAGTCGGGGGAACTTCTTGGCAGCGTCCAGCAGTTCTTGAGCTTCGGCTGCACTCAGGCCAATGGGCTTCTCACACAGAACGTGCTTGCCCGCCTTCAGTGCTTTGATTGACCAGGGTACGTGCAGGTGGTTGGGTAGGGGGATGTAAACGGCATCAACATCGGGATCGGCCAATAGCTCCTCGTAGGATCCATAGGCCTTCCCTATGCCCAACCGCTGCGCGGCTGCCTGCGCCTTTTCCAACTTGCGCGAAGCAATGGCGGTAACCGCGCAGTACTCGCCCAATTGCATAGCGGGAATCACCGTTTCGGTGCCAATTCTGGCGGTGCTCAGGACACCCCATCGAATCTTCTTCATTGTCCTACGTCCTACCCCCCTTCTGTTGATTGAAGTACCTTATCCAGCAAGGGTAACCAGATGTCCCGATGTTTGGCCTGTTAGTCTCTCCACGATGTGCTGATGGGCGGCAGCTAGCCCCTATTATAACCCAACAGCCACACTTACGCAAACGAGCAAAGCCCACCACCCCGAAAGCAGGGCCGCGGGCCTGTCTTGTCGCGCGGCGATTCTTACACCTGCTGCGCCAACGCAATGGCGCCTAGCACTCCAGCCCGATCGCCTAATCCCGGCGGCACGATGTAATCGTCTATTTGCTCCAGGATTGCCGGCGCCCGCAGGTAGCCATTGAGCAGCTCCTGTACCTCCCGCCGCACCAGCGGGAAGAGCACGGGCTGTTGCATCACGCCGCCCCCCATGATGATGCGCTGGGGCGACAGGATGCAGATGATGTTCACCAGGCCCAGGGCCAGATACTTGGCCTCCAGCGGCCAGGCGGGGTGGTCTGCGGGCAGCATCTCGCCCCGCTGCCCCCAACGCCCTTCCAGGGCCGGGCCAGTTGCCAGCCCCTCCAGGCAGTCGCCGTGGTAAGGGCAAGAACCGGCGTAGGGGTCGCTGTCCCAGTCGTGGGGAATGAGCATGTGCCCCATCTCCGGGTGGATCAGGCCATGGATCAACTGCCCGTTGACCATGCCTCCCCCGCCAATGCCCGTGCCGATGGTCAGGTAGACGAAGGTGTCCAATCCCTGGGCAGCGCCCCAGCGGTGTTCGCCCAGCGCGGCGGCGTTCACGTCGGTATCGAAGCCCACCGCTACACCCAGCGCCCGCTGGACCGCTCCGGCAAGATCGGTGTAAGCCCAGCCCGGCTTGGGCGTGGTGGTGATGTGCCCGAAGGTGGGCGAAGCCGGGTTTGGGTCTACTGGGCCAAAAGAGGCGATGCCGATGGCTGTCAGGGGCTCCAAGTTGGGCGAGGGTCTCCGACCGTTGGGCGAGAGTCTCCGACCGTTGGGCGAGAGTCTCCGACCGTTGGGCGAGGGTCTCCGACCGAGCCCCTGATGCTGCTGAAAAAACCGAATGGCCCGGCCGATGGTCTCCTCTGGCGTGGTGGTGAGAAAGCGCGCCTCCGCTCGGAGATCGTCGGGGCCGCTGCCCACCGCGCACACGAATTTCGTGCCGCCCGCCTCAATCCCTCCCCAAAGTGGCGTCATTCATCTCCCTCCCTTGAAGCGCCAGGAAGATCTTCTCCGCCGAAAGGGGCAGGTCGTTGAAGCGGATGCCCAGGGCGTCATGAATGGCGTTGGCGATGGCCGGCGCGGTGGGAACCATCACGTGCTCACCCACGCCCCGCGCACCCCACGGCCCATCCTCCAGCGGAGTCTCGACGATGTCGCCGTGGATCTCCTGCGGCGCGTCCACGGCGGTGGCGATGCGATAGTCCACGAAGCTGTGGTTCAGAGGCTGACCTTTCTCGTCGAACTGAAGGGCCTCGAAGGTTGAGCTGATCCCGTGAACCGCGCCGCCCTCGATCTGCGTTAGCACCAAGTCAGGATTGATGGCCTTGCCCACGTCGTAGGCGCTGGCGATCTTGAGGAAGTCAACCTGGCCGGTCTCGGTATCCACCTCCAGGTCCACCGCCTGCGCGCCAACGGTGTAGTGCACTACCGCGCGGGCGCCCTGGCCGGTCTCGAAATCCAGGTTGGTGACATAAGTCGGCATGAACTTGCCGCGCCCCACGATGGGGCCACCCTTCCACCCCTCGAAGTTCTCGTTGGGCAAACCGTAGACGACCATGTTCTGAAGCGGTTGTTCCTCCTCGGATTTGTACGAGATGACCTTGCCGTCCTTGATGTCCAGGTCGTTGGGGTCCTCGCCCCAGTGGTCGGCCACGATTTCCAGTATCTGCCGCTTGGCATCCTCTGCAGCGGCTTTCACGGCGTTGCCGGTGGACCAGGTGATGCGGCTGGCCACTGTCTGCCACTCGTAGGGGCTGTACTTGGTGTCCACCGGGACTGAAACGCGCACCCACTCGTAGGGCACGCCCAACGCCTGGGCCGCCATCTGCGCGATGACGGTGAAGGCGCCTTGTCCCAAGTCCTGGGCGCCAACCTCAACGTTGACCGTCGCATCCTCGTTGAAGCGCACCATGGCCGCGCTGCCGGGGTTGGGCGGCATGGCCGGAGCCTTCCACATGATGGCGATGCCCTTGCCGCGCTCTTTGTGCGGCCCTGTACTGTCCAGTCCAGGACAGTGTGCGGAGGCGGGCTGCGGTCGGAGACCTTGCCCAACGCCGGAGACCTTGCCCAACGTCGGAGACCGGCCCCAGCTTTGATCGTTTCCCCAGCTGATGGCTTCCGTAACCTTGTCAATGCAGGCCACCAGGTCAATGGCGGGCATCTCCATGCCGGTCAGGATGGTATCGCCCGTCTTCACACAGTTGCGCCGCCGGAACTCAGCGGGGTCCATCCCAATTTTCTCGGCGAGCTGGTCCATGATCTGCTCAATGCCCCAGTGAATCTCGGGCATGCCGAAGCCGCGCATGGCGCTGCCGATGGGGCTGTTGGTGTAGACGCAGTAGGAATCGCCTTTGACGTTAGGGATGGTGTAGGGACCGGTGCAGGAGTAACCGGCCGCGCGGGAGATGTTGACGCCGTAGTCGTTGTAGGCGCCGCCGCCAAAATAGTACTCGGTCTCCATGGCCAGCAGGTTGCCCTCGGCGTCGCAGCCGATCTTGGTGTGGGCCACCAGGCTTTGGCGCGCGGTGGTGCATAAGAACTCCTCCTCGCGCGTCATGCGCAACTTGACCGGGTGTCCCTTGACCGCCCGCGCCATGACCACCGCGTTCACCTCCATCGAGACGCCGGCTTTGCCGCCGAACCCGCCGCCGACGTAGGGCGACACCACGCGCAGGTTGCCGTGGGGGATGCCCAAGCTCTGGGCGATGAGGTCGCGCTGGGCGAAGGGCGACTGCGAACAGGTCCACAGCGTCACCTGCCCGGAAGGCTCCCACAGGCCCACCGCCACGTGAGGCTCAATGGGCACGTGCTGGATCTGGGGCAGGCGGAACGTCCCCTCCACGATGGCAGCGCACTCAGACCAGGCCGACTCGACGTCCCCTTTGCGCAGCTTGAAGTGTTCTGAGATGTTGGTGCCCGGCTGGGGGAAGATGAAGTTGGCTACTTTGTACTCACCCAGGTCGGGGTGGAGCAGGGGGGCGTCTGGCTGCGCGCCCTCCACCGGGTCGAAGACCGCCGGCAGCTCCTCGTATTCGACCACCACGAGTTGAGCGGCCTCTTCCGCGATCTCCTCGCTGATGGCGATCACCCCGGCCACGGGATCGCCGACGTACCGCACGCGATCGCTGGCGAAGATGGGGCGGTCTATGAGGTACAGGCCGATGCGGGCTGAGACATCCCGGCCTGTGACCACCGCTTTCACGCCGGGCATCTCCAGTGCTTTGCTCGCGTCCACCCCTTTGACCAGCGCGTGGGCGTGGGGGCTGCGCACCAATCGTCCGTAGTACAGGCCGGGGCCAAACTGCATATCGTCGGCGAAGACGGCGGCTCCGGTGAGCTTCTCGTAAATATCTATGCGGGGGACGCTTTTGCCCACGGGGTTGGTAGTTAGCTTCTCGTCTGTCATTTCACTCGCTCCTTGTCCAACGCTCTCACCGTTTGTGGTATAATTGGTGTCGGGAGGTGATCGTAGAATGTCCACTGTTGACCCACAGACGACCCTTCGACAACCCTTCGACGGGGCTCAGGACAAGGCTCAGGACACCGCTTTTCACTTCCAGCAGGTTTTTGCTGATCGGGATACGCGCCAACACCACGTGTCCATAGCGCCGCCGCCTCTGACACGCGAGAGCATCGCCCAAGATGTGCGAGCCGTCTTCGCGGAATTAGACATGCAACAATTGGACATCACACGGCGTCTGTCGCCTGCTCAACGGTTCAGGCAAGTGTGCGAACTGAACCGCTTCTTGCGTCGCGCCGCGCTGGCGGCGATTTGCCAACAGCACCCAGACATCAGCGAGCATGCTTTGCAACACGAACTGCTACGGAGGATGGGTAATATACGATGACGAGTGTGCCCGAGTTCGACACTTTCTTGCGCTCCATCATCGAAACGTTGGAGCTTTTGGACTTGCCTTATATGATTGGCGGCTCGGTAGCCAGTTCAATTTACGGCGAGGCACGCTCTACCAGGGATGTGGATGTGAGCTAGTACTATCTGGAAGGTCGCATGCCCAAGCATCTACGCGATATCGGCGCCATGTTGTTCGTGCAAGGCGAGGCATTGGACTACGACCATATCGCGGAGTGGGCTGAACGGATTGGCGCTGCTGATGTGTGGGCGGAGCTTTTAGCCGAATATCGGCGGCGCTGCTAGTCGCCTAATTGCGTAGTCTGATGGTCTAGTCCGCCTTCCTATTCCTCTACTCTCCTCCGATGTTGAGTCTGTCCCCCTCGCTTTATGTGCTGGATGCTGCCTTTTGTACTGCCTGCACGATGCGGTTGTACCCGGTGCAGCGGCACAGATTTCCGACCAGCGCCGTCTTTATCTCCTCTTCAGTCGGGTGCGGATTGCGCTCCAACAGCGCGTGAGCAGAGATCAACACCCCCGGCGTGCAGAATCCGCACTGAACGGCGTTGTGCTCTAGAAAGGCTTCCTGCAAGCGCGTCAACTGGCCGTCGCGGGCCAGATCCTCGACCGTGACGACCTCGGCTCCGTCGGCCTCCACCGCCAGCACCAGGCAGGAGTTGACCGGCTCTCCGTTCATCACCACCGTGCAGGCTCCGCACTCCCCGGCTGAGCAGCCGTTCTTGGTGCCGGTCAGCGCCAATTTCTCCCGCAGCAGTTGCAGCAGCGTTAAATTCGAGGGAACGATCTGATACTCCTTGGAACCGTTCACGGTCATGGAAATAGAATGATTCGCCATATCGCTCCTTACGTTTGACGTTTCACGTTTTAGTTGCGCAGCCGTTCCCACACATCCCGCAGCCCTCGCAGCGTAAGGTTTCGCACCATCGCCCTACGATAGGCGGCGCTAGAGCGCACGTCGTCAATGGGGCTGGCGGCTTCCATTGCCTTTTCGGCCGCCAGGGTGAAGGTCTCTTCTCCCGGCGGGCTAGCTGCCAGCACCTCCTCCGACTCCAACGCCCGCAGCGGCACCGGCGCGACCGAGGCCAGGCCGATGCGGAAAGAGTAGCCGGAGGCTGTTCCATCGGGAAAGCCGAAAACTGCCACGCCGGCTATGGCCAAATCGCCGGCCTTGTTGCGGCCCAGCTTGAGATACCTACCCGCGCTGCCGTTTGGCAGGGGTGGGAAGCGAACAGCCGTCATTAGCTCGCCCGCCTGCATCGCCGTCTTGCCCGGCCCGAGGAAGAACTCGTCGGCCGGCACCTCTCGCTCGTCGCCTGGCCCGTAGAGGACGATGCGCCCCTCCAGCATCAACACAGCCGGGGCGGTGTCGGCGGCGGGGGAGCCGTTGCACAGGTTGCCGCCCAGGGTGGCGCGGTTGCGCAATTGGTACGAGGCGACGGAATTAGCCGCTTCCGCCAGCAGCGGGTAGTGGGTCTGCATGGCCGGGTGGCGGGCGACCTCATTCATCGTGACCGCCGCTCCTATGGTCAGCCCCGTCTGTTCGTCATAGATGATGTCGCGCATGCCGGGCAGATGCTTGACGTCCACCACGATCTTGGGGCGGATGGATCCGTCGCGCATGCGCACGAAGAGGTCGGTGCCGCCCATCAGCAGTTGTGCCGCCTCGCCATGCTGCTCAAGAAGGCGGGGCACCTCGTCGAGGGTTGCTGCCCTCACGTAGTCGAAACTGGGAAGACCGGGTCTTGCTGGCACGTTACTAACCCCCTTTCTAGTGTCATTGCGAGCTGCTCCATAGCGCGTTCGCGCTACTCATAATGGGAGAAACTCCAAGTGTCATCGCGAGGCGGTGCTTTTCCGCCGAAGCGATCCCCGATTTGCGAGAGGACTGTACGTATTCCCAAATGAACTCTAAATGGCCATTGAGATCGTGATCTGCATCTACCTCGATCAGGCGAACGCTATTGGGGAAATCAGCCGCGTACGACCGGGCTGGCTCTATCGGCACAGTTCTGTCACTTTGGCCATGAATGATGATGATAGGGCTTGCAGGCGGAACGGGCTCAAGATAGCGAAGCCCATCCAGGTGAAGATCATATCTGACGGGAATCTCTTCCTTAAAATGCACCGTGGACAACTGGCACAGCGCCAGCTTTTTCCCATTGTTCAAGTTGCTTCTCCTTGAGGAAACGCTTTGAGCTTCTCTCTGAAGTATTGGGCCTTGGTAGATTGTCCCGAAGAAGCAAAGCCATGCAGGAGTATAATTGTCTTCTTTTGCACTTTCACTTCCCATCCCATGACTTCTGCACACGAACGGAAAACACACCTATAAAGGCGTCTGCAAATTACCAATCTAAAAGTTGACTACGGTGCCCTGATAGTGTACCATAGGCTTTAACACCACCGGGGGTGAGGCCTATGACCACTTACACCAAGGAGCAAACTGGACTCTGGCGAAAATTGCTGTGAAAACAAGAAAAATCCGGCTTTCTAACCGGCATTAGGCAGCACTCAACTAGGCGAGACGAGCAGGTGTCGTTTCGAGGGCAATTGGATTAAGTGAAACTACCGCCGGTGCCAGTGGCTACCCTGCACAGGTGCTGAATCTACTGCTTTGGTCTCAGTTAGAGCAATTATACACCCGATCGGGAAAATTCGCCAGAGTCCAGGAGCAAATCGACAAAACCCGCGCCAAAGAGGAGCTCTTGCGCCGTGTCGATGCTGGCGAAGATGCGGCTCAGGTCATCGCCGAACTGGGCCTGAAGCTGAAGCCCCGTAGCCTGTGGAAAGTGCGCCAGGCATACCGCCAGCGGGGCTGGGAAGGCCTGGTAGATCATCGCTGCGGATACGCCTACAAAGCTATCGCCGAGGTGCGCCAGCTTCTGGACCAGGCCAAGAAGGAAGACACGGACCGCACCGGGACCGATTTGGCTACGATGGTGGAACTCAAGTGCGGCGTGAACCTGAGCGTCGGCCGCGTCAATGACCTCTTGCGGGAGATGAACCTGTCCTCCCCGCCGGGACGAAGAGGACCTGGCAAAGCGGTACCAAACACCAACGCGGCGGTGATAGATCGGGCCGGGTTTTTTCCCTCAAGGCTGCTCTGGTCGAGATGGAGGTGCTGGGCTGTCTACCAGCGGTGATCGCCCAACTGAGGGCACTGTCCTGAACTGGGACAGTACAGGGCCACCATGATCAACGACGAGATCACTCATCACCGCATCTGGCACAGCCCCATCACCTGCTCCCGGTTGACAGTGAACAGGTCGGCGTACATGTGGATATTGTCCATCCCCAGCTTTTTAAGCTGCCACAGCTCTTTCATGATGTTTTCCGGGGCACGGACACGAACGGAGAATTGATAGCTGACATGTTTGATGCAGTAGGTGCAGCCCGCCGGACAGCCGCGACTGGTTACGATGAAGGTGAACGGCCCTTTGATGTAGGGCATCCGGTACTCTTGC
>CAZGKH010000026.1:0-17784 GCA_964525665.1 uncultured Anaerolineae bacterium
GTATATGGGGCAGGATCTTCGCCCGGATGCCGCACTCGGCGATGACTTTGGCCTCAGGCAGGTCCTCAATGGCCCAGTCCCCGCCCTTGACGTAGACCTCAGGCTTCAACGCGGCCAACAGCCTCTCCGCTGTCCTCTCCTCGAAGACGATCACGTAGTCGACGCATTCCAAGGCCGCCAACAGTTGCGCTCGCTCATCCTGGGGCACGATGGGGCGCTTCGCACCTTTGAGGAGCCGCGTCGAGGCGTCGCTGTTCAGGGCCACGATCAGCACATCGCCCAGCGCCTTCGCCCTTTGTAGGCAATCAACGTGGCCCACGTGCAAGACGTCGAAGTGGCCGTTGGTGAGGACGACGGTCTTGCCGTGGGCCTTGAGGTGCTCTCGAATGGGGAGTAAGTCTTCCAGAGACAGAACTTTCTTCAAAGGATTACCTTTAGTTCAACGGGCGAACCAATTCTACAACAGTCTGGGGATCCAAGCAACCAGAGCGCCCTGAGTGGGAAACATCAGATTACGGGAGTGTTCCCTCGAAAACCGTGTTGCGGTAGCTGGCACTGCCGGTCCATCTACCTGTCACTCTTCCGGAGCGGCTGTGGCGCTTCCCAGCTTGCGCGCGCACCAAGCCGGCATTATAATTGGCCAAGCACAACACCTAGGGGCATGTTGCCCCGTGTAGTCCAGCTAGGGGTAGGCGTTGGTGCAGAGGAACCATAGTCTTACCAGCAAAGGGGTAGGTAGATTTTGAGAACGGGTGACGTTGGCGTCACCGTCGGTGTTGATGTCTCAGTATCAGTAGGTGTAAGACTGACGGTTGGTGTTGGCGTCTCAGTAGGTGTAGGAGTGGCCGTTGGCGTTGGTGTCTCGGTAGGCGTACCGGTGACTGTTGGCATTGACGTCTCAGTAGGTGTAGGAGTGACTGTTGGTGTTAGCGTCTCAGTGGGCGTAGAAGTGACCGTCGGCGTCGCGAAATCCACAATCAAACGTGGGTCATAAATCCAATGCTCCCTTGTCGAGAAACCCCTCCAAGCAGAGTCAGCACCAGATTGTTCGGGACCACGGAGCATTAACCCATGGTTACTGTAGGTGCCATCCACCCACTTCTGCGCCAGGTTTTTTATGTCCCAAGAATACCAATCCCAAGCCGCATGCTCTATAGCAGTCGAACCATAAGATTCGCCGTAGCCAGGTCGGTTGTTCCACGCTACGCTTTCCTCGTCCCATGATCCTGTTATACGGTAAACTGTGATGTCACGATAGCTGCCGGCATCATCGAATGAACTGACTAAATGAGCTTCGAACGTTGCGCTGTTGATCGTTGAACCCGCCGGAATGGTGGATAGATCGAATATCACCAGACTGCGAACAATCTGGCCATCAGGGTCCAGAAAACGATCGTAGCCGGCCCACATGTCTGCCGTAGAACCAAAGTTTTCAGTAGGGTAGCCTTCAATGATGCAAACGTCAGCAGTGGGCTCAAACGTTGTGCTGGCCAAAGACCTGTGGTGTAACGGCTCAAATGATGCTTTTGCACGCCCCAGAGCAAGCGGATGCTCTTTAGGTACTTTACCTTCAGGTGGAGATTGTGTCGGCGGCGAGTTCTGGTACTGTTGAATCCATGTTTGGATACTTGCCACCGGCAGGGGTGTAGCTGTAGGCATAGGTGGGTCAGCGTTGGAACTGTGAAAGGGCAACAACGGGAAGCTCAGACAGATGATCATGCCTGTGCTGAAAACCAATGAAATGGAAATCCTCTTATTTATTTGCAATCCTTCTCTTTCCTTATCTCTCAGTAGTTTTGCAGATTTGACAAAAAAGGCCGACGGGGAGCTGTCAGCGGATTCAGGGATCGGATTGAACGGATTTAGGTCAGATCGGACAGAAAGAATCTCACTGTATGAGAGATTTATCCGTTCAATTCGTTCCAGAAATCCGTTGACAGTAGGCCCCACGTAAAAAATGCAAAACTATTTATCTCCGCCTCCGGGTTGAACAGGCATTCTTAACCGGCGGCTATTCTCTCTCATTGCCCTGTCGAATTCAATCCGCTTCTCCACTTACCAATTCTCGACGGCCCAGGCTAACTCCTCTGGAGCAGCGGTAGCGTTGCCCAGCTTGCGCACCACCAAACCGGCAGCATAGTTGGCCAGATGTGACGCCGATAGGAGGTCGAGGCCAACAGACAGAGCCAGGGTGGCTACGGCGATGACGGTGTCTCCCGCGCCGGTGACATCAAAGACCTCGCTGATGTTGGCGGCGGGGATGTGGGCGTATGGCTCGGTGCGGCCCAAAAGCGATATGCCATCGGGCCCGCGGGTGATGAGGACAGCCTGGATTTCGAGATCGACCAGTAGTTGCTGTTGGGCCTCTTGAAAATCGCCTTCGCTGGAGAGGGTTCGCCTCAGCACCACCTCCGCCTCGCGCTGGTTGCATTTCACCAAGTCGAAGCCGCGGAACTTGTGGAGATTCCCCTGAGAGTCTACGGTGGCCAGTTTCCCATGCTGGCGGGCCAATCTTAGCGAGGCCGCGACGACCGCTTCGCTGGCAACCCCTGCCCTGTAGTCGGAGATCAACACAGCATCAACCTGGGGGATGAGGGCCTCCAGGTTGGCCATGATTTCTTTCTCCACTTCACCGGCCACTGGGCGGCGGGCCAGGTGATCAATGCGAGCTAACTGCTGAGGAAAGCGCTGGCTTCCCTGGGCCACGATGCGGGTCTTGGTGGTGGTGGGACGGCCAGGGTCGGTCACTACCGCTGCTGTATCAATACCCGCCTCCCTGAGCTTGGCCAGCAGCGTTCGCCCCGCTTCGTCGTCCCCGATGACCCCCACCTGGTAAGCCATCCCGCCCAGAGCGACGATGTTATTGGAGGGGTTAGCCGCCCCACCGGGCAGGTAGCGCCTCCCCGCGAACTCCAGCACCGGGATGGGCGCCTCCCGCGAGAGCCGGGTGACTCGTCCTGAGATGTATTCGTCCAGGAATACGTCGCCGACAACCAGCACGCGCCTGCCCGCTAGCTTGGGCAGTGATTCCAAAAGCTTAACTTTGTCTGTCATGATCCAAACCTTTGTCGAAGTCCGCGCGTGTCAATAACAAAAAGCGCCAAGGGCAAAACGAATGGTGTCTCTCTTCCCGGCGCTTAAAGCTATCATCTCCTCGGGCCAAAGTCGCTCATAAGTGTGGAACCACTTTCAGGATCTCTATCTCTCGCTCTTCTTTGAAGACCTCGTAGATGATTCGTATGGAATGGATGCCCCGATATTCGAATAGTCCTTCCAATTCTCCACGCAACTGTCGGATGTGAAATGGACGCCGGTTGCGAAAAGGGTTATCGCATATCTTCTGCATCGCCTGATCAATCCGACGCTGCATCTTGGGGCTCAGGGATTTGATGTAGCGCTCCGCTTTGGGACGGACACGCCTTATGCGATATGGAGTTCTTGGCGTATCTCTTCCCATGACCGTCCCTTCTCTTCCCCAAAGAGTTCCCTTTCCTCCTTAATTGCTTTGACTAGATCCCTGTCAGCCAGGATCTCCGCCGTCGCCTCCCAATCCGCAAGAAGTTTGGCCAGGGGTCTGAAGTCACTTGACTCAGTGGCCACCAAACTAGCTCGCCATAGATCCAAGAGGAATTCTAACCTGTGCCGCCCTTCTAGCGCTTGCCAGATCTCTTTCACCTTCTCTTCGGACAGCAGAGGATGAGATAGCTGAACCAGTTTGGCGTCTGCGGCGAGTTTTTCAAAAGTAACGGCCAAAACCATCATCTCCTCTCTACGAGCTTATTACACCCCTTGTTTTGGATTATATCACTTTTCGACCTGACAAGCAAATTTGAAGGCTTCGTCTCACTCCTCTAGCAACTCTCTCAAGAAGTCGCCCGGTGTCATCACAACTAGATCCAGATGGGCGCCCCGAACCTTCTCAGTCATGAAATGCCTCCGATCCAGCGTAAGCAGAACGTCTGCACCACTCTTCAAGGCCGCTGCCAGAACGTGAGCGTCTTTCTCGCCGACGATGGCCTCGCAAGCTGCGAGTTCTCCAGGCGAGGGAGGCGCTTCGAGGGTCGGATCGAGCTCAGCGAGACCTTTATAGAACCGCAGCAAGGCTCCCGCCCCCAGCTTGCGATGAATATTCCTCTCCGCCTCCAGGAGAACGAACCTTGTGCAAACGGCACGGAAACGGCCCCGCTTACAAAGCTCCAGTACAAAAGAAGATCCTCCCTCAGATGAGCCCGATGCGGCGATGAAGACGCAGGCATCAATGAAAAGCTTCGCCTTACTCAAACCTTGCCCCCTTACTCTAAGAGAAAGCGAACCTTTGCCAAGGTCTCCGGATCCAACTTGTCCTCCTCCAGAAAGCGCTGAATCTCCTCATCTGTGTATTCCCGCAGCGGGGGCTCTCCTTTTGGCACCAAGCGCAGGGGGACGATCTCGATCTTCTCTCCCTTGAGGGTAAGCTGAAGGAAGGTATCCGTGCCGATGTTCAGCCGCCGCCGGAATTCCACAGGAATAGTGATCTGCCCTTTGGCCAACGGTTTTACAACCCCAGTCAATTCTCTCTCAGCCATCATTGCCTCCAAAAGTCAGAATTTCTAAAAAGTAGAATAGCACACTTTCAACTTTTTGTCAAACGCTCCCGAATCACCAGCCACACGAATCTCGGCAGGGCCAGCATCCTGCGCCATCTCCACGGCTCATGGAGAAGCCGGTGCAACCATTCCAGGCCCACGCGCTGCAGCCAGCGGGGAGCCCTTTTGGCCCGGCCGGAGATGAAATCAAAGGCGCCACCCACGCCCATGGCTACCGGCACCCCCAGCCGCTCCAGGTTGCGGGCGATCCACTTATCCTGGGCTGGAGCACCGTAGGCCACGAAGAGGACACACGGCTTCGCCTTCTGAATCAGGCAAACGATCTTGTCCTCGTCCTCAAGTGCTGGCGAACCGGCGTGGGTGCCGACAATCCTCAAGCCTGGGTATGTCTGGCAGAGACGAGCAGCGGTCGCTACAGCCACGCCGGGGGCAGCGCCCAATAGAAACAGGTTGTAGCCCTTTTGAGCAGCCAAAGCTGCTATGCGTTGCACCGTGTCCGTTCCCGTTATTCGCTCTTGTAAAGGATGACCGAGGAAGCGCGCAGCCCAGAGAAGGCCAACGCCATCGGGCAGGGACAGAGAAGAAGCATTGAGAATGTCGCGGAAATCATCATCGGACTGGGCGGCAACGATGAACTCAGGGTTGACGGTGACCACCTGGTTAGGGGCGCCGCTGAGAACAAAGTCCTCTATGAGGGAAAGAGCTTGCTCGTAGTTGACGTTGTCGGTCCGCACGCCGAGGATGGTGGAGGTTGGAAGTTGGAAGCTGGAAGCTGGAAGTTGGAAGTTGGAGGTTGGACGTTGGACGTTGGTTTTTCCCTGCAAAAGCGTCTCTGCCGCTGCCAGCACCATCTCCGGAGTTATGGCCTTCATGCAGGTCATGGCCTGGCAACCCTCACGCTGGCCTACCGAGAAACCGACGTAGGAGCAGGGGCTGCAGGGCAAGTCGGCTCGCAGGATGATGTGGCGACCATCGCAAGGCCACGGCCCCCAGGCGCGATGATTGGAAGGCCCGAAGATGGCCACCAGCGGCGTCCCCACCGCCGCCGCCAGGTGCATCACACCGGAGTCAGCGCCGATGAAGAGGTTGCATCTCTTCAGGAGGGCGGCTAGTTGGCCCAGCGTCGTCTTTCCCTCCAGATTTACGGCCTCCGCACGTATCAGCGAGGCGACCTGGGAGATGCCATCGGCTGGGGTGCCCACCAGGACGATGCGCGCATCGTGGCCCTCGGCCAGCGCGTCGGCCACGCGAGCGAATCCCTGCGCCGACCACCGCCGGGCCAGGCTGTAGCCGCCGGAGCCAGGATGAATCACAACCAAAGGGCTCCCTCCCCTAGCTCCCCCCTGGTAGGGGGGGGAGAGAAGGGATGGGATTTGGTTATTCTCGCCAATGGTCATCTCCAGCGAGGTATTCTCTGTTCTTGCTCCGATGCTTCCCACCACGTCCAGCCAATACTCCACCTCGTGCCTGGCGCCGAAGCCGCCATCGCGCGCCCGATGGGTCAGGAACCAGCCCCGGCCGTTGTCCAGCCCGACCCGGATTTTGGCTCCGCTGGCCAGGGCCAGGGCTGCGTACTTCAGCGCTCCCCAACGGGTGGTGAGATGGTGTAAGATGACCAGACAGTCGTAGCGCTGGCGGCGCAGATGGCGGGCGAAGCGGACGAGAGCGGCCAGGGAGGATGGCTTGAAGGCGTCAATGGGGCTGTCGTATTGAAACTTGTCGAAGACGATGACGTCGTCCACCAGGGGCGATTCGGCCAAGACGGGCGCGGAGTTGGGGGGGACAAGGGTATCGAGGCGAGCGGCGGGAAAGCTCTCCCGCAGGGCGCGCAGGGCCGGGGTGGCGGTGAGAACGTCGCCGATGTCGGACAACTTGACAACCAAAATGCGCTTAGGAGCGACCAAGATAACTCTCTTTCTCCAGCCACGAATTTCACGAATTAACACGAAAAGAGGGCAAATTAGTGAAATTCGTGTAATTCGTGGCAAACATTCTCCAGCACTTTCAGGGTTTCGTGGGCGCATCTCTCCCACGAGAATTTCCTCACCTGCTCCAAGCCGCGCTCTATCAACCCGGCTATTAGCTCCTCGTCGCCAAGGACGCGCTCCATCGCCGCCGCCAGTCCCTCCACGTTCAGTGGATCAACCAGGATGGCCGCGTCCCCAGCCACCTCAGGAAGCGAGGAGACGTTGGAGCAGACGACGGGGGTTTCGCAGGCCATCGCTTCCAAGACCGGTAGCCCAAAGCCCTCGTAGAGGGAAAGGAATACGAATAGGCGAGCGCTGGATAGGAGGGCGGGAAGGTCCCCCTCCGGCACATAACCTGTGAAGACGACTCTCCCCTCCAATCCAAGTTCCTCGACTTGCCGGAAAAACTGCTCGTAGAGCCACCCCCTCTTCCCTGCAATTACCAGTTGGAGATTGGAGGTTGGAGTCCCGAACTTGTTCGGGTCATGGAGATCGCAAAGAGAGAAGGCTGTAAGCAGGCGAGTTAAGTTTTTGCGTGGTTGCAGGGTTCCCACGAAGAGAACGTAGTCACCAACGATGCCATACTTGGCCTTGACCGCCTCAAGGGCTTCCTTACTCCTCACTGGCTGGAAGACCGTGTTATCGTAACCGGGGTAAACGATGGTGATCCTGCCAGGCTCTGTGCCGTAGCGCTCGATGAGATCGCGTTTGGTGACTGACGAATCGGCGATGAGGTGGGCGGCGGCGCGGGCGTTGTAGCGGGTGGAGAGGTCCAGGTAAAGCCGATCCAGGAGGCGGTGGGCCTCTGGATAATACAGATAGCCCAGATCGTGTATGGTGACCACGCTGCGACGCGGGTGAACGATGGGCAACACGTGGGCGGGAACGAAGAGCAGGTCTGGAGGGCGGCGGGCCATCTCCCAGGAGAGGCGCAGGTGAGTCCAGAGGCGTGGGAAAGGCATTACGCGCAGGTTGTAGGTTGTAGGTTGTAGGTTGTAGGTTTCAAGTTGCAGGTTGCAGGAGGGGGGATGATTGAAGTAGAGGTGATAGTGGTGATCGCTTCCTGAGGCTAGAAGATGGCGGATCAGGTTGAGAGAGTAGTTCTCGGTGCCCGTTCTCTGCTGAGCCGCGCTTCGGCTGGCGTCAATGCCGATGAGCATCGCCTAGTTCCCCTCTAGCGCGGCCACCTTGGCCAGTCGGCGGCGATAGCGCTCCTGGTCTGAGAACTCGGCCGCCAGCCACACGCGCACGATCTCCAGCGCCAGTGCCACGCCGATGATCCGCCCCCCCAAACAGAGGACATTGGCGTCGAGGTTCTCCCTGCTCTGGCGGGCGGAGAGGGTATCATGGCACACTGCCGCTCGGATGCCCGGCACTTTGTTGGCCGCGATGCACGCGCCGATGCCGTTGCCGCAGACCAAGATGCCTCGCTGGAAATCTCTCTGGGCTACCGCCTCAGCCACGGCTTGGGCGGAGTCTGGATAGTCGGAGGGCGCAGTGTTGTACGCTCCGAAGTCGTGGCATTCGTGGCCTAACTCGCCCAGGAGCTCGGCAATAGCCTCTTTGAGATGAAAACCAGCGTGATCAGCACCGATAGCGATACGCACTCTGTGCTCCTGTTAGAACCAGCATCAGCGGAAAGGTGAGGTTAGATTGGTCAACCACTCCCACACGGAGTTAATGGGGCCGTAGAGTAGCCCCGTCACAATGCCCATTTGGGTGAATCTTTCCAAAACAAGCAGAAGGATTATCAAGATCAGACCATAGAGCTCATAGCGTGCCAGGAAGTTGAACCAGCGAGAGGGCAAGAGAACAGATAGCAGCCTCGAACCATCCAGTGGCATGAGGGGTATGAGATTGAAAAGGGCCATGCCGACGTTCAGCCACACCATCAAGGAAAGTAGTAAGCCGTAGGAAATGATGAACCCTCCGATCTTTCGCGGCATGAAGGGAATAAGATGCAACCTGAGAGGAATGGCCAGGATGGCCGCGGTCAGCAGGTTGGCCAAAGGCCCCGCCAGGCCGACCAGGGCCATGCCGACTTTCGGCCCGGGACGGAGCTTGGTGGCGTCTACGGGCACTGGCTGTCCCCAACCCAAGCCCAGCAAGAGAATTGACAGCGTCCCCAAGGGATGAAGGTGAACGAGGGGATTGAGGGATAGACGTCCCTTGTTTTTGGCGGTGGGGTCGCCCAGGGCATAGGCCATCAAGGCGTGACTAGATTCGTGAATGGTGAAGCCCACCAGGAATCCGATCAGGAGATAAAGAAGGAGAACGGGATCCTCTAATCCGACAAATAGCATATTTCGATCCTTTCAGCTTTTGTGCAAAGTGCTAGTGCTACAACGAGATTTCGACATAACATGCGCTCTGAGGTCCGCCCCCGGGCCGTTTGTAGCACGACCCCCGTCCAAACACGGCCCGGGGACGGGCCTTCGAGCATTGTGGGCCCAGGAACTGCTCCAAAGTCTCGCTATAGCACTAGCCAAGCGCGGCTTCGGTTTCTTCCACAGCGATGGCTCCAGCACGCAGGACAGCCGGCGGGTCTGCAGTCAAATCCAGCACGGTGGAAGGGACGCCACCGGGACACTGTCCGCCGTCGAGGATGAGCTCAATGCGTCCCCCCAACTCTGCCTCCACCTCCTGGGCGGTGACAGGGCTGGGATGCCCGCTCAGATTGGCGCTGGTGGCGGCCAGGGGCGCGCCCAAAGCAGCGATCAGAGCCCGGGACACCGGGTGATCGGGCACCCGCACGGCCACAGTGGGGCCGCCAGCGCTGACGACGTCCGGGACGTTGGCTTTCTTGGGCAAGACCAGCGTCAAGCCACCGGGCCAAGACCTCTCGGCCAGGAGCCAGGCGGTCTTCGTAATGCCCTCGGCCACGAGTACCAGGTCATCAGGCTGGGCCAGGAGGATGGGGATGGCTTTGTCCCGGGGCCGGATCTTGGCCACGTAGATTCGCTCCACGGCATCGGGCTGGAAGGCATGGGCGCCAACGCCATAAACCGTATCCGTGGGGAAGGCGACAAGGCCGCCCTCGGCCAGAATCTGGGCGGCTATACCGATGGCTTCTTCACTGGCAAGGAGCACTTGCGTTCTCACAACCAGACCACCTCTGCAACAGAGGTGCTACTAGCGGCACAATTCTGCTTCCTCACTCTCCATGTCCTTGGCTCGCTCAGCGAGCAATTCTTGGGTAAGAGACGGCCCCACGGCAAGCATGCCGCACGTCTCCTCAATGGGGTCCTTCATGCCTGGAAAGAGAATGATCCTGCCCTCGGCGTCGAAGATCTCCACGGTTGAACCTGGTTCCAGGCAGTACTTCTTTCGCAGTGCTGCGGGAATAACTATCCGACCCCGCGCAGATACCCTAGCTCGCACGAGTTTGGTGATCCTTTCTGGGCGAATGTGGTGGCAGTGTGGAGGTAGTATAGCGCAATTTGCCACCCTGGTCAAACTATGGCCTCCCGATGGCCCCGGCAGTGCCGTCCTCTGCTCCCTTGCTCCCCTTTGTTCGCCGAGGGTCTCTGACCGAGGCGGGACAGGGCTCGGTCGGGAGACCTTCGCCCAACTGTGGGCGAGACCTTCGCCCAACTGTGGGCGAGACCTTCACCCAACTGTGGGCGAGACCTTCACCCAACTGTGGGCGAGACCTTCGCCCAACTGTGGGGCCCATCTCTCACGTCTCTACAGTCACGACTCTGTCCAGCCCAGCGTAGTCTTGCACGATCTCGACTCTCGCCGCTGGAAAGTGGCGCTTGGCCAGAGCGACCACCGCCTTGCCCTGGGTCGCGCCGATCTCCAACAGGACGGCTCCGCCGGGCTTGAGATGCACCCCCGCCTGGGCCAGCAGGCGACGGACGTGGCTTAGCCCGTCAGGGCCACCGTCCAGAGCCTCTCGCGGCTCGTAGCGGGTGATCTCTGGAGGCAGTTGGGCCAGCTCGGCCTGGCTGACGTAAGGCAGGTTGGCGGCGATGAGGTCAACAAGCTCCGGCAGCGGTTCTAGCAGATGGCCCTGCAGCAGGTGGACGCGATCTTCCACGCAGTGGCGGCGACAGTTGCGGATTGCTACCTCCAGGGCTCCGGGGGAGGCATCGGTAGCGTAGATCAGGAGTTGAGGCAGGTGCACGGCCAGGCTGATGGCGATGGCTCCGCTTCCCGTGCCAATATCGGCAACCACTGCTTGTCGCTGGCTGATCCCGATGGCCTTCTCGACCAGCAGTTCCGTCTCCGGTCGGGGGATCAGCACCCTGCTGTCAACAGAAAGGTCAAGCCCGTAGAATTCCTTGTGGCCGACGATGTAGGCCACAGGCTCGCGTCGTGCGCGTCGCTCCATCAATTGGCGATAGCGGGCCAGCTCAGGGGGGCTCAACTGGCTTTGGGGATGAGCGTGGAGTTGAGCTCGGGTTATCCTCAGGACATGGCCTAGCAGAATCTCAGCGTCCAGGCTGGACTCTTCGATGCCCGCGTTTTCCAGCACCGTCGTTGCCTGAGCCAAAGCTATCTGGAGTTGCATCTCACCACCAAAGGCTCATTCGAGATCCAGGCTTTTGTGGAGAGCCCAGTTCACTGCCTTCATTCTCTGGGGGAACAGTTCTCCCATCCTCTTGATTAAGCGCTCCTTATCCAGGGTGCGGATCTGCTCCAAGAGAATGACCGAGTCCCGGGGCAACCCGCTATCCTCAGCCGAGACCTCTACGTGAGTTGGCAGGCGCTTCTTGCTTATCCGCGATGTGATGGCAGCGACGATAGTGGTGCTGGAGTACTGGTTGCCGATGTCGTTCTGAATGATTAGAACTGGGCGAGTGCCTGCTTGCTCGTGCCCTCGAACAGGGTTCAGATCTGCCAGGTAGATCTCTCCTCGTCTAATCATATCTGGCCCACCCCTCGTTTACGGCAGTCACAGATTCCTCGGCCAGCTCTCGGTTCAGTTCGGCCATTTCTCGATAGCCCCTGATCATCTCCTGGCGCTCCCTCTCTTTCAGGTACAAAGCCAGGGCCTCACGGATGATGCCGCTGCGCGGTTTGTTGTCCTGCCGAGCGATTTCATCAGTGGCCCGAAGGAGCTCCGGGGCAAGACTGATGGTGATCTTAGCCACTTCAGACATGGTATTACCTCCGCAACTTAATTCTGGTAATACCAATTATACACTCAGGCGGATTTTTGGTCAAGTAAGAAGCCAGTCATCAACTTGAAGTTGAATATCACCGCCGATGTTCAATATCCGGCTTACTCTGCCAGCGGCAGACAAATCGCAAAGGTGCTGCCCTTCCCTTCCTTGCTTTCCACTTCAATACTGCCCTCGTTGGCCTCCACCAGGTTCAGGACACTGCTCAGCTTAACCCCGCCCTCCTCAGCTTCTCCGCCTGCTCAGCGGCGGCCAGTTCCTCGATGAACTGGTCTATCTTGCCCTCCAGCACGTCCTCCAGGCGATGGCTGGTTAAGCCGATGCGGTGATCGGTCACCCGGTTCTGGGGGAAGTTGTAGGTGCGGATCTTCTCCGCTCGATCCCCCGTGCCCACCTGGGAGCGGCGCACCGCCCCCACCTCCGCCAGCCGCTTCTGCTCCTCCTGCTCGTACAGTCTGGCCCGCAGGATGGCCATAGCCCGCATCCGGTTCTGGAACTGGGAGCGCTGACTCTCGCAGGAGGCGACTATCCCGGTGGGTAAGTGGGTGATGCGTACGGCCGTCGAGCTTTTCTGCATGTGCTGACCACCTGGCCCGGATGATCCGTAGACGTCAATCCGCAGATCGCTGGGGTCAATCTCCACCTCCACCTCGTCTACCTCCGGCAGCACGGCCACCGTAGCGGTGGAGGTGTGGATGCGGCCACTGGATTCGGTGATGGGCACCCGCTGCACCCGATGGACGCCGCTCTCATACTTCAGCCGGGAGTAGGGGGAGGAGCTAGCCCTGCCCTTGCCCTTGACAGCAAAGATGACCTCTTTGAAGCCGCCAATGCCGGTCTCGTTCAGGCTGAGAAGCTCGGTGGCCCAACCGCGGCCCTCGGCATAGCGGTTGTACATGCGATAGAGATCGGACGCGAACAGGCCCGCCTCGTCGCCCCCCGCTCCGGCTCTGATCTCCACGATCACGTCTCGCTCATCCCTGGCATCCTTCGGCAAGAGCATCATCTTCAGCTCATCCAAGAGGGCCGCGTTCCGCCCTTCGAGCTCTTCGATCTCCTCCTGCACCAGGTTCACCATCTCTTCACTGTCCTCGCCCTCCAGCAAGGTTCGGGTCTCGCTCAGCTCACTGGCGTTGGCCTTGTACTGGCGATACTTCTGGACCAAATCCGCGATCTCGGCCTGTTCCTTAGCGTACTCCCTCACCAAATCGGGGTTGGTAGCCACCTCGGGGTCAGCCATAAGCCTGTTCAGTTCTTCGTAGCGCTGGACGACAAGCTCTAATCTCTCTAGCATATTCCATTCCCACCAATCTTTAGGATTTAGACGAAATTGGAGAAACCAGGTTTTCCGCCCTAAAATACTTTGCAGGCTGTCGAAAGCGCCCGCAATCACGCGCGTTGAACCTGGTTTCTGTCAGTTAGCTAAAATAAACTCAGTTGCTCCGCTTGCTCCAAGGGCTCGGCCTCGCCCAGTTGCACCGCCTCCTTCAGGATTTGAGGGATCTTGAGCATATCCTCCTTCACGACCGCCCGCCACTTGGGCTGGTGCAGGGCGGCAGCGGGATGGAACATGGGATAGTAGATGCGATTGCCGATGCGCTTGGGCTGGCCGTGGACGCGAGTGATCTTGGTGTTGGGAAAGTAGCGAGCCATAGAGAAGCGCCCCAGGGTGACGATCAACTTCGGCCGTACCAACTCGATCTGTTTATCGAGGAACGGCTTGCAGGCCGCCATCTCATCGGGCTGGGGATCGCGGTTGCTGGGTGGCCGGCACTTGATGACGTTGCAGATGTAGACGTCGCCTCGCGTCAGGCCGATGCTGGCCAGCAGCTCCTCCAAAAACTTCCCGGCTGCGCCCACAAAGGGGCGACCCTGCCGATCTTCGTGGAAGCCAGGCGCCTCGCCGATGAACATGATCTCTGCGCTCTCAGGCCCCTCGCCGGGCACCGTCTTGGTGCGCCCCTTGGCCAGCTCGCAGCGTTGACAGACAGATACCTCTTTGTAAAGCTCAGTCAGTTCTGACATGCGTTCATCTCCTCTCGATTGAAGTGGGAATCACCTCTGCCATTTCCGAAAAGACTTGCTCAAGAGCTGGTTCTACACAAGGAAAGCCAGTGCTGTTTTTCCATCTCCAGTGCTTCCCATTCTATGAAATCGCTTTCTACCTGGTATGAGTGCTTGTCAGGAATCTCGTCTTTGTCCCAAGCCGCGTCAAAGTCTACAAAGGATTTGCCGTAACGAAACTCGTAATCCGAAATTCGTTGGTTACAATCTTTCAACTTTGCGGCGATCGTTTCACGGGCCAAATAGACGATTTTCGCCTGCACAGTCTTTCCCGAAAAGCTCTGAAGCCTTTCTACAAGCTTTTCATCAAGCAGAACCGTTCCCATCACTCCTCCTTCCTCAATAAGCTCATCCTCGTTGTTCTACACTAAAAAGCCACTCCACTTCCGCGCTCATAGGGGAGATAGCCCCTGCGCCCCAGATTATACCTCATCTAAAGCGTTTTGTCCAAAGTCTGAAGCCAGCCTTAGCCGTAGCGCTCGCTTAAGCTGTTGGAAATGGCTCTGGAAGTTGGCCGATGTTAGTCGCTCTGTGGTCATAATCAGGGCATCTTCACCACTGTCACGATAATAGCGCCGCCGCAGCCCAACCTGTCGGAAGCCGTATTTATGGTAAAGGCTCTGGGCGGCGACGTTGGAAACGCGCACTTCTAAAGTGGCTATGTTGGCTTCAATCTCGATGGCCTGTTCGAGCATGGCTACCAATAACAGCTCACCGATCCCTCGCCGCCGCCAGTTTGGCTGCACGGCTATGGTGCTGATATGAGCCTCGTCCACCATCAGCCAGAAGCCGCTGTATCCGAGGATGGGCGGCCGTGTCCCCACTCCGAGAGAGTGGCGAACCCTGGCCAGTAGATTTAACTCCGACCTCTCTATCCGGCGCTGACGCACGACGAAGTAGTGAGAGAGATCATTGTCCAGGAGCTCGTGGCGGTAAGCGCGAGCAGACCAGGGCGAGGGGAAAGAGTCATGCTCGATCTCCATCACCTCTTTAATGTCTCGCAGACGCATGGGTTCGACGACGTAGGGCAGGTTTGTGTAATCCATGCTCATCATCTTATCGGTGGGTGGCGAAGATAGATAGGGGCCAGGGTGGTGGGATCGTCCACCTCACCTCTTTCCAGGCGTTGCCAGCCTAGCTCTGCCAGATACCCCGCCCGCCGCAGAGAATAGGCCGGCGAGGCCACAACTGCCTTGGCGCCCAGATGCTCTCGCAGCAATTCAGCAGCCGGAGCGTCTATCTCGCCGCAGAAAAATGTCTTGGTTTCTATGTCGGCGATCAACTCTTCCAACGTTGTCAGGCGATAGTCGCCCTGCCTTTGCCACTGTCCCCGCCTCTGCCGATAGAAAGCGGCGGAAACCCGCCCCCGACCGGCTTGCAGCATGGCGCACACGGGACCCCGCTTGCGGCCCTGGGCATACACCAGGGCGTCCAGTGTCGGTATCCCCACGAGCGGTATAGCCAGCGTGAGGGCCAGCCCTTTGGCCACGCCCAGCCCGATGCGCAGGCCGGTGAAGGAGCCGGGGCCTAGAGCTACAGCTATCCCTTTTAACTCTGAAGGCGAGATCCTTTGTCGCTCCAACATGCGCACCAGACCAGGCGTAAGTTCCACCGTGTGGTTGTTGGCCGAGCGCCACGTCTCTTCGGCCACCACTCGTTCTCCATCGTACAGCGCCAGACTAGGTATTCGTGTCGCTGTGTCAATAGCTAATAGCAATGTAGTTCTCCTTTTCGGGGTTGGTCTCAAGAAGGTGCAGAAGTGCTACCAAAGGGCGTCCCCGCCCTGTCCCAAGCGGTCCGGCCACAAAATCGGGGCGAGGACGCCATACGCATCAAGTTAAGGTTATGTTATGCTTGCCAAGGCCGCACGGCCATGAAGTGGCCGTGCTACGGAGCTTCCACCCGATGAAATCGGGCTTGAGAATCCCGTTTACGGGATGGCGGCTCCGTAGCCGTGGCACTTCATGCCACGGCGGGGTTGGCCAGCAACCTTTTTCCCGCAAGCTGCTGTCTTAGCTCGGAAATCGGGGCGAGGGTGCCCCTCCGTAACAGAGTCGCCCCATCGCCTCGTCGCCCCATTGCCTCATCGCCTCATAGAATTCCTGCAGCAGTTCCTCGTAGCGCTTACCCACGGCTCTCATCAAAAGGCCGCGCTTGGTTTTATCTATGTAGCGGAGCTCGATCCACAGGTGCTCGGCGGGCAGAGCCTCTGGCACTCGGTCGGCCCACTCGACGACGCAGACCCCCTCACCATAGAAGTATTCGTCAAGGCCCAGAGTCAAGACTTCTTTTGCTTCCCCTAAGCGGTATAGATCTGTGTGGTAGAATGGCAGCCTGGCCTGCTTCTGCCTGTACTCGTTGATCAAGGTGAAGCTGGGACTGGTGATAGCTCCCTTGATCCCCAGGCCCTGGCCGATACCTTGGGTCAGGCAGGTTTTCCCCGCGCCCAACTCGCCCGCCAAGTAGATCACATCGCCGCCTTGCAAAAGCTCGCCCAACCTGGCGCCAAATTGCCGCGTCTGAGCCTCGCTGTGGCTGACAAAGTCCAAGCTGTGTTCATCAGAGATAGAAGCCACCTCTGCACCCCCATCATCTCTTATAGTTGACTCGTGGCCTCAATATTGTACAACTTTTATCCTTTCTCGACAAGCTGGCAATCTCACTAGAGGAGCCGTTTGTTAGCAGTTCATCGAAACCAAATGCCAGTGTTGCCCAAATCGGAAAGGTGGTGTAAAATAAGGGCAGGATTAGTACGGCTTGGGAGGTAGACCGTGGAACACGATCGTTGGGCGCAGGCCGCCATCGTCTTGGTGGTCATCAGCGCTACCATCTTCCTTTTGGAAAAGGCCTGGCAGTTGAGCGGCTTCTTTAGCGACATTATCCTGACCTTCGCCCTGGCCTGGCTAATCGCTTTTGTCCTGGACCCTATAGTCAAGAGGCTCAGCGGCCGCCTTGCACCGAACATTCTCACAAAGTGGGTGCGGCAGCGCGGGGGCGACCAAGTTGCCCATGTTTTGGAGAATCTACGCCTCCCCCGTGGTTTGGCCATTAGCTTGGTTTACTTTGGCCTGATAGTGATCATGATAGTCATCGGTATCTTCCTGGTGCCCGTGACCGTGACCCAGTTTTCCCAATTGGGAGCCAACCTACCAGGATACATCGCCCAGGCGCCCAACTGGACCGAAACTCTGCAGGAGAACCTGGCTAGGCTGAATATCTACGTAGACCTGACGTCAATCTACCGGCCAGAGGAACTGACCCGGCGAGCCGAGTCCATCGGTACAGCCATCATCCAGAACGCTCTCGTCGTCGTCACTCAAGTGGCGTCAGGAGTGGCTAGCGCGCTCGTCGTCATAATCCTCAGCTTCTATATTATGATGGATGGCAAGAAAGTGACCAAACAAGTTCTAGCCCTGATCCCCACCCAGTACTACGATGAATTGTCCGTGGCGGGTAAGAGCATAGAACGCACCTTCGGCGGTTTCATCCGCGGCCAATTGCTCATGGCCTTGCTCTATGCAGTCTTTGTCGCCCTGGCGATGACCATCGCCAGATTGCGCTTTGCCATCGCTATTGGGTCATTGGCTGGGCTCATCATGTTCGTTCCTGTTATCGGAGCCCCGATCGCCATGGCTCTGCCCGCCATCATCGCCCTGTTTCAAAATCCTAGTCTGGCCCTTTTGATGCTTATGATCATGACCGTTTATCAGCAGCTCCTCCTCCACATTGTGATGCCAAAGGTCATGAGCGAAGTGATAGGCATGCCCCCCCTGCTCATCTTGGCAGCCATAATGATCAGCGCCAGATTGATCGGCCTGTGGGGTTTCATCTTTGGCATTCCCGTGGCGGGAGCCGTCTACGCCACAAGCACCTTTTTTCTCAACCGCTGGGGAGAGCAGCAACAAGAGTCTCCGCAAGAGTCTCCGATAGAAGCTGAGCCCCAGACAACAAATCAGGATGATCAAGAAGGTGATTGAAAACAAACGGCTCTACGCGGATTCGTGGGGTAAGAGGCCAGACCTCCGAGGTTTCTAGGGC
>CAZGKH010000027.1:0-17734 GCA_964525665.1 uncultured Anaerolineae bacterium
TCGGCGGCATGGCGGCGCTACAGAGGCCTCTGGCGCAGTGGCGGAGTCAGTGGGTGGCCCTTAGCCCTGAGGAGAGCGAGTCCGCCATCCGCTTCTGGAAAAAGCGCCAAGCGGAAACGCAGATGAGCGTGTTGGACGCGCTGCAGTGGGAGCTGAGCGGCGAGGGCGAGGTGGAGGGCCTGCCGGTGGAGGAGGTAGAGGTCACCGGCTGGATGGGCGACCTGGTGGAGCAGCTTAAGGAAGGCGAACGTCTCGAAGAGCTGCCTCAGCCGGCCAGCCTGGCCGGGGAACTGCGCCCCTACCAGCAGCGGGGCTTCTCCTGGCTGACCTTCATGCGCCACTGGGGGCTGGGCGCCTGCTTGGCGGACGATATGGGCCTGGGCAAAACGATCCAGGCCATTGCCCTCTTCTTGCATGACCGTAAGCACAACGGGCAGGTGGCGCCGGCCCTGGTCGTTTGTCCCACTTCGGTAGCCGGCAACTGGCGGCGGGAAATTGAACGATTCGCCCCCGACCTGCGCCCCCTGCTTCATCACGGGGCCGGGCGGGCGGCCGGGCAGGATTTCCTGGCCCAGGCTCAAGAGCACGACGTGATCATCACCAGCTACGGCCTGGTGCGCCGCGACGCCGACCTGCTGTCTCAGGTGCGCTGGAGCGAGGTCATCCTGGACGAAGCGCAGAAAATCAAGAACCCGGCGGCAAAGCAGACCCAGGCCGTGCGCCGTCTCCCAGCCGACTTCCGCCTGGCCCTCACCGGCACACCAGTGGAGAACCGCCTCTCCGAGCTGTGGTCTATCATGCATTTCCTGAATCCGGGCTATCTGGGGCCGCAGAAACGCTTCCGGACTGAGTTCGCCCTGCCCATCGAGCGTTACCGCGACCCGCTGGCGACGCAACGGCTGCGGCAGTTGGTGGGCCCCTTCATCTTGCGGCGGCTCAAGACCGACCCCACCATTATCCAGGACTTGCCGGAGAAGCTGGAGATGAAGGTCTACTGCAACCTGACACCGGAGCAGGCCACCCTGTACGAGGCCACGGTGCAGGATTCTCTCACCCAGATCGAAGAGAGCGAGGGCATCCAGCGCAAGGGCGTTGTGCTGAGCACCCTTCTCAAGCTGAAGCAGATCTGCAACCACCCGGCCCAATTCCTGGGCGACGGTTCGGAGCTACCTGACCGCAGCGGCAAGCTGGCCCGCCTGACGGAGATGCTGACGGAAGCGCTGGCCGTGGACGACCGCGCGCTGATCTTCACCCAGTTCGCCACCATGGGGAAGATGCTGAAGAGCTACCTGCAGGAAACCTTTGGCCGGGAGGTGCTCTTCCTGCATGGCGGGACGCCCCGCAAGAAACGCGAGCGCATGATCGAGCGATTCCAAAGCGACGGGCACGCACCGCCCTTCTTCGTCCTGTCGTTGAAGGCGGGCGGTCTGGGTCTGAACCTCACTGCCGCCAATCACGTCTTCCACTTCGACCGCTGGTGGAACCCGGCCGTGGAGAATCAGGCCACGGACCGCGCCTACCGCATCGGCCAGACGCGCAACGTGCAGGTGCACAAATTTCTGTGCATCGGCACAGTGGAGGAGAACATTGACGCCCTCATCGAGAGTAAGAAGGCTCTAGCCGAAAGCATCGTCACCGCCGACGAGAGTTGGCTGACGGAACTCTCGACGGACGAATTGCGGGAGATGCTGATGCTGAGGCCGGAGGCAGTGGGGGATTAGAGATTGGATATTGGAGATTAGAGATTGGATATTGGGGATTGGAGATTCGGGAGGTGGTTTCGATGAAGCTGGAAGAGTATTTCGAGCAGTAGTCCGGCGTTTGCGCGCTATGAAAGCCGGGCGAGAGAAAAAACGGACCTTTGCATCATGAGAATCCGCTTTCCACTGGATGAAAACCTATCTGACCCAAAGACTCAACTTCTGTAACGGTTGTAAAGGAGGCTCTTATGTCATGGTGGTACCCTAGATACACACCAACCCGCCCCATACCAGTCAAGGGAGGCATTAAGGCCCGTAGCCAGCGAGGGGCCATCGGCAAGAGCTGGTGGGCCCAGCGCTGGACTGCAGCTCTGCGACGCATCATGGACTCCGGGCGTCTGAGCCGAGGTCGCTCTTACGCCCGACGAGGTCAGGTGATGGACATCCACGTGCAGGACGGCGAGATCACTGCCAAGGTCCAGGGGAGCCGTCGCACCCCCTACGAAGTGTACATACGGGTGAAGCCTCTGAAGGACGCGGAGTGGGAGCGTGTGCTGGACGTGCTGGTAGGACAGGCCATCTTCACCGCCCAACTGCTGGCTGGCGAGATGCCAACTGACATCGAAGAAGCCTTTGCCGCTGCCAGCATCAGCCTCTTCCCGGCCTCAGCCAAGGAACTGGATACCAACTGCTCCTGCCCCGACTGGGCCAACCCCTGCAAACACATCGCCGCCGTGTACTTCCTGCTGGGCGAAGCCTTCGACGATGACCCCTTCATGCTTTTTCGCCTGCGGGGCCGCACCCAGGAACAGGTGTTGGCGGGGCTACGCGCCCGGCGCGGCGCGCTCGAAGAAGAAGAGGAAGAAGCCGGCCCCGATCCCACAGCCTTGCCTGCGGAGGAGACGGCCCCCGCACCCTTGCCGGAGGACCCGGCCATCTTCTGGCGCCTGGGCCAGAGCCTGGACGATTTCCAGGTGCAGCCAAAAGCGCCCCAGGTATCTTTGAGCCTGCTCCAGCGGCTGGGCCAACCCACCTTTGCCCCAGCCGACCTGCGCTCCAGTCTGAGTGCGGCCTACCAGACTGTGACCCAACGCGCCGAAGCCCTGGCCTTCGGCGAAAAAGAAGTGGAGGAGTTGTAACGTGAAAAACATCGTTGTTTTCGACCTGGAGACCCGGCGGAGCTTCCAGGAAGTTGGGGGGCGGCACAACATCCCGCGCCTGGGCCTGTCGGTGGCAGTGACCTATTCGACCGCGGATAGCGAGTATCACCACTACACCGAGGAGACCGTGGACGAGCTTATCGAGGAGCTGAAGGCCGCAGATCTGGTCGTCGGCTTCAACGTGATCAGCTTCGACTACCAGGTGCTGAGGGCCTACACCGACCACCCCCTCCGCAAGCTCCCCACGGTGGACATGCTGGACGATATCTACCGCACCCTGGGCTTCCGCCTGAGCCTGGACGCCCTGGCCAGTGCTACTTTAGGAGTCGGCAAATCGGCCGACGGCCTACAGGCCATCCGCTGGTGGCGCCAGGGGAAAATGCAGGAGCTTTTCGATTACTGCCAGCAGGACGTGGAGGTCACCCGGCAGCTCTACGAATTCGGGCGGCAGAACAAGTACCTCCATTATCTGGACCGGCGGGGGAGGATGAGGAGAGTGGCGGTGAATTGGGGCAACGGATAGACAACGGATAAACGGATGGGAACTCGACGTATCCGCTTATTCGCTTCCATCCGTTGCGGCAAATGAGGGGATTTCATGAACAACTTCGAACCCGCATACCTCAACCTCCTCCGCTCCGGCGAGCTCAAGGAGCGGGTCAAGGAGGCATACAGGTGCCTGGAGGCGTGCGACGTCTGCCCCAGGGAGTGCGGCGTGAATCGCAGGGAAAGCACCAAGGGGGCCGTCTGCCGCACGGGGGAGAGGGCAGTGGTCTCCAGTTGCAACCCCCACTTCGGGGAGGAAGCGCCCCTGGTTGGCCGGGGCGGCTCCGGGACGATCTTCTTCTCCTGGTGCAGCCTGAACTGCCAGTACTGCCAGAACTACGAGATCAGCCAACTGGGCCACGGACGCGAGGTGGAGCCCGACGAGCTGGCAGCCATGATGCTGCGCCTGCACAGCATGGGATGCCACAACATCAACTTCGTCTCCCCCACCCACGTGGTGCCCCACATCCTGGCCGGGCTGCTCATCGCCGCCGAGGCGGGCCTGCGCCTGCCCCTGGTCTACAACACCGGCGGCTACGATTCTCTCAAGACCCTGGCCCTGTTGGACGGCGTTTTCGACATCTACATGCCCGACATGAAGTACGCCGACGCCGACGCAGCTCTGCGCTACTCGAAGGTGAAAAACTACCCGACCATCAACCAGGCGGCGGTGAAAGAAATGCACCGCCAGGTGGGGGATTTGGTTCTGGACGAGCGAGGGGTGGCTCTGCGAGGGCTGCTGGTGCGCCACCTGGTGCTGCCTGAGGGGCTGGCCGGTACAGCGGAGATTGTCAAGTTTCTGGCCCAAGAGGTCTCGACCAACACTTACCTCAACATCATGGACCAATACCGCCCCTGCTACAAGGGACACGAGTTGCCTCCCCTTGACCGCCACATCACTTCCGAAGAGTACGCGGAGGCAGTGCGCCTGCCCGGTGAAGCGGGACTTGATCGGCTGGATGAGAGGAGAGCCAGGTTGGTCTGGCTGTGGAGGTGAAAGGTCCAAATTGAGAAAGAACCCTGAGAGATTAGCCTGGATGGTCCTAACCATAGCCTTCGCCACGTTCTGCTTCCTGCTGGTGAGCATCCCTCTGGGCGCCCGCTGGTATGTTGTCAATGCCACTCAGGTGCACGAGACGTCCCTCTCAGCCATCAGGGGCACTGTCCAGGTGCAGGAGCCGGACGCAAATGCACCCATCGCTGTAACAGCCACTAAGGACGATGTGCCGAGGGAATCCATCATCACTACCGACGCTACATCGCAAGCCTTCCTGGAGTTCTTCGAGGACAGCACCCTGCACCTCTACAACAAGACCCAGGTGCTCATCCACAATACGCAGTCACCCAGATTCGGCCTTAGCTCCAAGCCTAACACCATTATTCTGGAAGTGACCGGCGGTAGAGTCAGGATCGGCGTCGCGCCGTCAACGAAACCGCCCCTGAACTTCCAGGTGCAGACCCCTCATGCTGCAGTCGAATTGGAAGAGGACGGGAGCTATTCGGTAGAAGTGAGCAGCGAGGAATTCCACTTAACCGTGCGCGATGGTCAGGCAAAGGTCACGGCCATGGGGAAGACGGTAGAGCTGGGGCAGGGAGAGAGGACAACGGTGGAAATCGGCGGGGAACCACTGGGGCCTCTGCCAGCGGAGCGAGACCTCATCGTCAATGGCGACTTCAAGGAATCGCTAGGAACAGGCTGGCGAATCTACCACTCGCAAGTTGACGACAGCGAGGTCAGCGGCAAAGCTGAAATCCTGGCCGTTGGTGATCGTCAGGCGGTACGTTTTTGGCGCATGGGAAAGGCCGCCAACCACGGGGAGACGGGAATCATCCAGGTCATTGACAAGGACGTCCGCGATTTCACTTCCTTGGAGCTGCACATCTCCGTCAGGCTGCTGGACCAAAGCCTGGCAGGTGGCGGCTACTTGAGCTCCGAGTTCCCAGTCATCGTCCGCCTGGACTACAAGGATCACAACGGCAACGATGCCTTTTGGACCCACGGATTCTACTTCAAAGACCCCACTGAGAACTGGCCCATCATAAACGGCGAGAAAGTCCCCCGCTTCATCTGGTATCCCTACGAGTCGGGCAACCTGATGGAGCAACTGGGCGATGTCAAGCCCGCCCTCATCACATCCGTCCGTGTCTATGCCTCTGGCTGGGACTACCAGAGCATGGCCTCGCAGGTGCAGCTATTGGCCAAAGAATAGCTGGCTTCATAGGGTATTAGCTATTGGGTATTGGCTATTGTACGCAATTGCCTGACGTACAGTGCTCTGATCTGGTTGAAGATGGCGACGAGAGGCGAACTGGCGTAGTCGGGATAGGTCCACGGCCAAGCGCGGAAGGTGCCGTCGCGAAAGTGCAGCGTCACCTCGGCGTAGATGCCCTGGCCCAGATAGATGCGGTGGGCGTGATTCTTGGTAGTGGCCAGGACCAGCTTGGAGTGATAGACATAGCCAGGGTCAATGTTGATCCGCCGCTTCCCTCCTGCCGCCCATTCCATCTCCAGAGTGTTGGTCAGCAGCTTGATCTCCGCTAGTTCCCCTGGGTGCACGAGCTTCTCGAAAGCCACAAACCTCCGCTTCAGCCCCTCCCCGAACTCTGCCGCGTAGTAGGAAGTATGGTCAAACGGCAAAAGTTCACTCTCGTAGTCAACTGGGCCGAACTCCTGACTCATTCTGATCTTGGCCTCCTCCAGCAGCTCCTCGCTAGATGTGAAAATGCTGGCTATCAGCTTCACCGGCAAAGGTTCCTTGATCTTTCCCACTTACTCATCCCCCATCTTCTCCAAGATAGCCTTCAGCTTTGGCAAACTGGCCTTGGTCAACGGGTTGGGCGGCACGTAGGGACAGGACTTGGCCTCACGGATGGATATCTCGAAGGTGCCGACACGCCGCGCCAGGGCAGTGATATCCGTCTTGTCCAGGCCGATGAGAGGACGCAGGATTGGCTTCTCGACGCCGTAGGAGAGGGCCTCCAGATTGTCCAGGGTCTGGCTGGCAACCTGGCCCAGCGAGTCTCCCGTGATCAGGGCCTTGGCCTTGTGCTGGTCGGCGATCTGGCTGGCTTTTTGAAGCAGGGCTCGCTTGCAGAAGATACAGGTCCAGCGCTCAGCGCCGACGCTGCGGAGCTTCTCGTAGGTCTCGCCGAAGACCTCGTGGTGATCGAGCACAATGGGGCGCATGTTCCAGCCATAGGCGTAACGCGACAAGACTTCGCAGTTGTCCATGAACTTGGCCAACTCCACCTCGCTCTGGCGAAAGTGGACGGGGATCACCACACACCCCCGTCTCATGATCATCCAGGCGGCCACGGGCGAATCAATGCCGCCGGAGATCAGCGCCACCGCCCTCCCCTGGGTACCCAGGGGCAATCCTCCGTGCCCGGCCACCGTCTGGCCATAGACCAGCGCGTGCTCCCGCCGCACCTCGATGCCGATGGTGAGATCGGCCTCATTGGAGAGGTCAACCCGCGCCCTGGTCGCTTCGTGGACGTGCGCACCAACCAAGCGGTTTATCTCAGGCGAGGTCAGGGGAAAAGCCTTGTCGGCCCGGCGGCTCTGCACGCGGAAAGTTCGCCTCTCGTCCAGGCCAGATCCCTGGGCCACCTGCAGAGCTTCTGCCGTGATGGCCTTGATGTCAGCCGGCACCTCCTGGGCCGGACTCAGAGAGACAATGCCAAAGACATCCCGCAACTTCTCGGCGGCCCGATCCACCTCCTCAACCTGCACGTAGACCCGCTGCCCGACGCTGCGCACCTCGCCCGTTATGTCATTTCTTTTCAGGCAATCTCTGATGTTCTTGCGCAGCCGCTTGACGAAATACCCTCTGTTCTTGCCCTTCAAACCGATCTCGCCGTAGCGGATTATGATCAGACTCACGGCTTGTCCTTTCAGCTTTTTCCTCTAGAACACGGATTAGCAGGATTAGCGGATTTGTCCCGATCCGTGAATCCTGCCAATCCGTGTTCTAAGCAAAACGGGGTTGAGATTTCCCCCAACCCCGTGTCAGTCTACGCCGCTACCTCTCGCCTCCGCAGACGGCGGAAGAAATGGCCCACGTCACCCTTCTCCCAAACGACCAGCAGCGGTACGGCGGTGAAGATGGACGAATAGGTGCCGCTGATCATCCCGACCAACAAAGTGGCGATGAACTGCTTCATGGTCGCTCCCCCGAAAAGGAGAATGGCAACCATCACGAAGATGGCGTTGAGCTGAGTAGCCAGGGAGCGGTGAATGGTCTCCAGGATGCTGCGGTTGACGATCATCTCAAAGGACTCGCCGCGCCGCTTGGGGATGTTCTCGCGGATGCGGTCGAAGACCACGATGGTATCCTGCACCGAGAAGCCGATGACGGTGAGGATGGCGGTCAGGAAAAGGGAGTCCACCTGCCAGCCACGGAGGAGACCGAAGATGGAGAAAAAGCCCGTGGCTACCAAGACATCATGGACCAGGGACGCAGTAGCACAAGTACCGTAGCGGAAGGCATTAGGCACTCGTCGAAAAGCAACGACGATGAAGCCCAGAATGACCAAAGAAGCCGTTACCACGGCCATGGTCGCCGCCCTGGTCACCTCCCCTCCGATGGTGGGGCCTACAGACTCGAATCGCAGCTCCTCCATCGCCCCATATTTTCCCTCTAACACAGATTTGATCTCCGTCTTGGTCTCAGGTTCGAGGAAATCGGAGCGAATGAGGACGGTTTGCTCATTAGCCGTGGTCTGCACGCTGGTGTCAGTGTAGCCCCTGTCTACGAACACTTGGCGCACCTCCGCCGGTTGAACGGGCTGCTCGAACTCCAATTCCAGGAGCGTCCCCCCCGTGAAGTCCACGCTCAGCCGCACGGGCGTGCCGAATCGTATGGTGGAGTAGATCATGGCGATCAAACCAGCCCCAATGACCAGGGCGGAGATAAGGAAGTACCAACGACGTTTCTCGATTATGTTGAACATTAAGCCTCCTTGACCAGCGTCATAGCGTCTTGGCGGCCTAGCGTCTTAGCGAAAGGCAACACTTAGCCGCTATGGCACTTAGACGCTTGGGCACTAGATTCCTAAAAGCCACTCGCGATCCCGCAGCCGATCGCCAAATGCATCGAAGACGAAGCGGACAAAAGTGCGGGTGACGGTGACAGCGGTGAACATACTGATCAGCACTCCGATGAGAAGGGTGATGGCAAAACCTTTGACCACGCTGGCCCCGAAATTCGACCCGAACCAGTAGAGGATGACACAGGTGATGATGGTAGAAAGGTTCGAGTCGCGGATGGAAGTCCAGGCTCGATCGAAGCCGGCGTTGATGGCCGCTGATAGGCTCCGCCCCCAACGCAGCTCCTCCTTCATGCGCTCAAAGATCAGGATGTTGGCGTCAACCGCCATGCCCGTGGAAAGGAGGAAGCCTGTGATGCCTGGTAAGGTCAGGGTGACCGGAATGAGCTTGAAAAGCGCGAAGTTCAGCAAGGCGTAGATGATAAGCGCCAAAGAGGCTAGAGAACCTGGCAGACGATAGTAGATCAGCATGAACAAGAGGACAGCGGCTAGACCGATGGCCCCCGCTCTAGTGCTCCTCTGCACAGAATCCTGCCCCAGAGTCGGGCCGACGGAGCGGGTTGTCTCCACGCGCAGGGGAACTGGCAAAGCGCCGTACTGTAACTGGATGGCCAAACTTCGCGCTTCCTCCAAAGTAAACTTACCCGTAATCACAGCGCTGCCGTCAGGAATGGCGGAGTTGATCCGGGGGCAGGAGATGACTCGCTTGTCCAGCACGATGCACAGGAACTTGCCCACGTTCCGGCTGGTGAAATCTGCGAAAACGCTGGTTCCTGCGGGCTTCAGGGCGAACTGAATCTCCGGCTTACCTAACCGATCCAGGGCGACGTTGATTTTATCCAACTCCTTGCCCGTCATCACCGTGTGGTAAATCTGTTCGGGGGACGCCGGGACTGTCGGGGTGACAGTTGTCGTGTCCGTGATTTCCTCTGTTGAGGCGGCCGCCCCGCCGGCAGTGGTAGCGACCACCGTGTCCGGTGGCACGAAAGTGCTGCCCGCATCAACAAACTCCAGGAGCCCCGTCTCACGGATGGTGGCGATAGCTAACTCAGGATCCTCCACCCCCGGCAGCTCGACGATAACCCGCCGATCTCCCTGCGACTGGATCAGAGGCTCGGCTACGCCCAGGGCGTCAACGCGGTTCTTGACAATGACCTTGACGGCATCCATAGCGCCGGCCTCGATTTCCTGACCCTCCGGCAGGTCCGCCTCCAGGAGCACATGCATCCCTCCCTGCAAGTCCAACCCCTGATGCACACTGATGTCCCTATCGAAGTTGATGGGACCCAGGTGAATGTGAAGGCCCGGGTTGTTCGGCAAGTCCACCCATACGGCTGCCACAGCAAGGATTATGACCACAACCAATAAACTAACGTTTCTATCTCTCAAATCTCACTTTCCTCCCTTCACTTCGACAACTTAGATTGCGGTAGCAAACGAGACAGATTATAATCCATTGCTCCCCATCTGTCAAATAGCCAATTTCCCTACCCCCTCTCCATCGCAGGGGGAGGTTGAGTGGGGGTGGATTCTTCTCTCAAAAAAACGATCGCTCTCTCCAGAACTTCCTCTTTGCTCAGTCCATCGGTTTGAATGTAAAGATCGCAGTGCTGGAGGGCGTGGGCGAGGCGATGGTTCAGTTTGGCCAGGTACCCCTCGCTCCATTCAGCGGGGCGTCGCTCGGCGATGGTCGCGAGGCTGGCATCCAGATAGATGAGGACATCCGGCTTGGAGATCTTCTGCCACATCGTCGGCACGTAGGAGTGTTCCTGAACACACTCGCGAGCCTCGTACCCCAGCTTCCGAAGACGCTTGACCAGAGCCGTCTTCCCTGAGGCACAGGGGCCTACCACAGCAATGCGCATCGGTCACCTTTAAGCCTGTTGCCCTACCAGGTATATCCTTTGTGAACAAGGGGCAAGTAAAGAGTGTGACGGGACGTGACGGAACGAGCCCACACTCCATCAGTGGTGCCAGCATAGAGCACCTGGCAATCGTTCTGCTCATCGGGGGTAAAAAGGGTCAGGGAGTAGACCTCGCCTGTTAGGCCGGATATCTTGCTCCAGTTATGGCCACCATTGTAACTTGTCCAAACACCATCTCCGTATGTTCCTGCGTATATTAACTCGGGGTTGCGCGGATTGACTGCGACGGCCATAACACCATGCCCGACCAGTCCATTTACAGGCCAAGAGTTCCCACCATCGGTGCTCTTGAAAATTCCGTGGGATTGCGTCCCGGCGTAGATGATCCCGTTGTCGTCAGGGTGAAAGGCCAGTGCACGAACGGTCTTTCCATCTAAGCCGCTCGGTGTCCAGCTAATTCCACCATCGGTCGTCCGATGGACACCTTTTCCCTTCGTGCCCACATAGGCGGTTCGGCTGTCCTGGGGATCAACGATCAGGGCATAGAACTTCTCCGTGCCAATCTCAGCCCCCCCGGCAAGGTTCCAGTTTGTTCCGTCAAGGCTAATGTAGATTCCTCCTTCCGTACCGGCGTAGCCATAGATGGGATCGGCTGTGGAGGAGATAGCCACGGACCACACATCTTTTCCCTCCAGGCCCGTTGTAGGCATCCAAATGGAGCCAGCATTGTTACTCTTTTTGATGCCATTACCCATTGTCCCTGCGTAGACAATTGTGTCAGGGCTGGCGGGATCAATGGCCAGGGCAGCGATCTCAAGGGGGCCCATCAAGGAAGTTGGGCTCCATGAATTGGCGCCGCTAGGCGTAATATAGACCCCATCCCCCCAAAGGCCAGCGTAGATCTTGGGACTCCCCGAGTGGCTGGTCAGGCAGTAGATCGTAAGTTCATCCGTGCCCCCACCCTGCTGCCACCCCTCAGAACCACAATCAGGCGAGGCGTAGACCCTGCCCAACTGCGTCTCCACCGGATCCGTAGTCACGCGCCCCCCCGACGTGAAAAAAATCACCACGAAGATGCCCAAAGCCAAGGTCAGCTTCAGTAGATCATAGAGAATCGTAGTGGATATGGCGCTTTGCTGCCCTCTTGTGAGTTTTGAGAAGTTACATCCCACTTTCTCGGCTCCCCCTCTCTGCTCCTTGTCGTTTGAACCAGAAACCATTTGCAAGACGATTTACCCTATTACCGTAGGTGTTGGGCTGGGAGTAGGCGTCTCGGTCGGAGTAGGAGTGCTCGTCGGCGTCGAGGTGGGTGGAGGAGGCTCTACATCGAAAGTGACCTTCAATTCGTAGGCCTTGCTGGGGTCGAAGTGATCTTGAACGCAGTACACTTTCACGCAGTACCTCCCCGTCTGCTCAGAATCATAGGTGATGGTGATAGACTCCTCGCCGGCCAAGTTCGCCTTAGTGTCCAATCGGTTGTAATTAGAACCGTCGTAGAAGTAGAGTTCGAGACCATAGGTCATATTCTCAGGGTCAGGAATCGTCAGCTTCGCCGTGACGGGGTACATGGACTGGATATCGAACCAGAAATGATCCAGATCGCTACTCGGGTTTATATAGGCAAAGTACGTCTCACCAGAGCCTATCGGGTACGCGCTAGAGCAGGAGTTATTGGATTCATAGAGATCGTAGCCTGGGGTAGGCGACGGCGTGGTGGTAATGGTAGGCGTCCGAGTAGATGTCGGACTGGACGTTGGCGTGGGAGTAATGGTCGGCGTACGGGTAACAGTGGGCGAGGGGGTAGGCGTAGGCACGATTTCTTTCACGGTGATCTGGTACGTCTTGTCAGGACCATGTTGGTAGCGATTGTCAATGGACACCAAAGCAGTGCCATCCGCATCGGCCTGGAAAGTTATTTCCGAAGCCAGGTTGCCCGGACTGACATCGTCATTGGCGCAATTGGAGGGGTTACAGTAACGGGCAATTGTTGGCACTAGCCCGACAGAGATCATGGTATCCACACCCATGGCCAGATCGTGGGTGTAGACGTTGTACCACCGCTCCTTTTTGACCGGGAAGTACACCAAGTCGAAATCGGTCTCAGGACAGAAGCTATGGGTTTGGGTCTCGCCCAAGGCCATAGGATTCTGCTGCCCCACGAGGTCGTCAGGCTCGTACTGATCCTTGCACCCCGGATCTACTGTGGGGCCTGCGGGGGTAGGAGTGTTCGTCGGCGGCGGCGGAATGGGCGTTGGAGTCGGCGGCGGCGTGTTCGTAGGCGGTATGGGCGTATCCGTAGCCACAGGCGCCTCAGGAGTGAATGTAGCGGTCGGTTGCTCCGGTACGGGGGTCTCAGTGGGCGCCTCGGGCGTGAGCGTGGCGGTCGGCGCCTCGGTCGGCATTTCTGTCGGCGCTTCGGTCGGCACCTCGGTCGGCACCTCAGTGGGCGCCTCGATTGGCACCTCGGTCGGTACTTCAGTCGGCGCTTCGGTCGGTATCTCCGTCGGCGTGGGTGTACTGGTGGGCGCCGCAGATATGATTATTGGCGGCTCTTCTGCGGAAGAGACCTCATCACCGCAGGTCAAGCAAACCACGTCCTCCTTCAGCTTGATAAGGTCCACCTGCTCAGCAGGGATCTGATACACGCTGGGCTGCCATCTCCCATCAACATCGTGGGTCTGGTAAGGATAGAACACGTAGTAACTGGCATCTCTAGATAGCAATAGGCGCAAGCAACCCTGCTTTTCTGCCTCTGGCTCCTGCAAAGAAGATGTTTCCAGCAACCCTTTCTCGTAGAGGCTGATCGGTGTCAAGGAACCCCCATCGCACATGTCCGCCTGAGCATGCGGCCTCCCAGCCTGAGTCAGAAAAGTGGGAACGGCGATAAGAATGAACGCCACCGCCAGCGTACCTAAACGCTGCTCCCAAAGCGTCAAAGGATGGAACTGGCCGAAAATGCTAGCTCCTTTCAGAAAGGCCAAAACTTCCTCCAGCCAGCGAAACGGCACCTTCACCCTCTGCAATCCCTGGCAGAGTAGGCGGTACAGAATCCACAAAGGAATCAGGAAGACCAGTAAGAAAACGAGAAAGAGTGTTCTCTCCACAAAGGAGGGAGCAGAGAGAAACCCTCTCAGGATCTGAAAACTCTCTCGTGCTGGAATGTCTTCACCAATGAACCATCTGCCCAGGGAGATGAGTCGAGGAAAGATGAGGGCCAACCCCGCCAGGCCGACCACAAGTAGTATGATTATGGCACCTCGGCGAACCCAAGAAGTCCCTGACTCGGGGACGACGCGGTCGCCCAGATAGGCAAACACCAAGAATATGACGGCGATGATGCCTAGCATCAAGAGGACGTAGAGCAGGAGCAGCAACAGCGTCAGGAAGAAACCCAGGCTAAGGCCAAGCACCTGCCCGCCTCCCAGCAGGTAGTCCAGGGAAAACAAGTTGAGATCGAATCCCCAGGAGAGACCAAACTCGTCGAAGTAAGCGGCCTTGTAGAGCCAGCCCCAGACGCAAACCAGGTCTGCCAAAGCCAGGGCAAACATCGCGATAGCCACGGTGGTCAGTATCCCCGACCGCCGCTTGGGGGAAATGATGGGGGAATCCTCTCTCCTCGCTCCCTCGGTCAAGTCCACTACCCTGAGATCGGTACCTTCTATATCAGCGCCTTCCATCTTGGCGCCATTGAGCTTCGCCCCCTGCAGGTTAGCATTCCTCATATCCGCCCACCGCAGGTCCGCGCGGGAGAGATCAGCCCAGCGAAGGTCGGCCCCCTGCAAGACAGCCCTAGCGAGGTCCGCTCCCCGCAGATTCGTTCCCCGTAGGTCGGCTTGCCTAAGATTGGCCCTGGACAAGCTGACACCATGCAGATCGAACCCGCTGAGGTCAATACCCGCCAGATTCTGGCCCGACAGGTCGAGACCCTCTGGGCCACCCCTTTCCGCAATCCACTGTAGTATAGCTTCTTTGTCCATGATTGTTTCTCTCTTTTCTTCACTACCGGGCACTTCTTAGAAAAATCAGTTTTTCCTATCTAGATAGAAAGGCACCCAGTAGTGAATCTTCTCAGAGCATTACCCTGCCCATGTAGTAAACCTATTATGTCACTTTTTCCCGTATTTGTCAATTGGAAAGCTAATCGCCATCCGCCGCACACTATCCTCTCGAGCCCTGGGCACGATGGCAATCACCAGAACGCTTATGTCATCTGACGGACGTCCTCGATCCAGCATCACGGCCCTTTCCAGGATAGCGTCGGCCATGGCCTGGGCCTCCATTTTCCCATTGGCCAGGAAGTCGGTGACAAACTGAACCACATCCATCCGTTCCCCGTAGCGATCTCCGGCGGCCTGCACCCCATCGGTGAAAACGACCAGACAGGTATGGGGGACAATAGGCAGCTCAGTGATGACCGGCTTGGTCCCAGGGTAGATGCCCACCGGCTGACTTGGCGCATCCAGGGCTCGCACCCCATTATGGTCAGCAACGATGACCGGACAGTGGCTATTCCGGGAGACGACCACAGTTCCGGTGACCAAATCCACCGAGACGATGTTAAGAGTGGCCAAGACTTTGCCCCCACGATTGGCATAGAGATAATCGTGGGCCGCTCGGGCTGCCGCGCCATCTCGAACCCCCTCTGCCAGGAGCGAGATGGCCTTGCGGGCCACCAGATTGCTGATGGTTTTGGCCGCCCTGCCCGAGCGTTGCCCATCGGCCAGCACCACCGAGAGCCCGCCATGGGGTCGCTCGATTGCTTCCAGGGTGTCACCGCTTTCGCTGGTGGCGTATTTATGCACCTTGGCGACGGCTGCTTGTATTTCCATGAACATCAACATCCTGGCGTATTATAATCTAACTCGCAAATTATGTCAAAATCTAGCGAAGTGCCTTGAAATCCGTCGTGCCGCATCTCGATTTTGCCGAACACCATCAGGCTTCTTGAGTCAACAACCCTCGCACCAGAGCCAGCGCTTCGTCCCTCGTCTCCACTTCCCCTTCCACCTGCGCCTCCCGCACCGCCTCCAGGAGCTGGCCGATACGGGTTCCCTCCGCCAGGCCAAACTCATCCATCAGGTCGTGACCGCTGATTATCTTGGGCGGGGAGATGACCTTCTGATGACGTTCGTAGTAATCAGCCAGCATCGAGGCCGCTAACTCCACGTGCCTCTGCCAGCGGACCATCCCGAGATTGGGCCCCCAGGTCGCCAGTTGATCGGCTAAACAGAGAAGCAAGGTATCTACTCCGGCGTCACTCGTGTCACGAAAGAAGCGATAGACAGCCCGTTTAGTGACCACCTTCTCTCTAGCTAGAAGACATGGGCTCATGTGGTTAGCCACGATGGTTTTCGCAAGGCTCACTTCCCTCCCACCAAAGCGCAAGCGCCTGAGAATGTCTCTCGCCATCTCCGCCCCTTCCCCCTCGTGACCGTAGAAGTGTATGCCCCCTTCGTCGTCGAAGCTTTTGGTCGCAGGCTTGCCCAGATCGTGCAGCAGGGCCGCCAGCTTCAGCACCGCCAGGCGAGGGCGGTCGTCGGAGATGGGCTGCAACAGATGCGCGCTGAGCTGACGGGAGAAAGGCGACAAAAGAAGTGAAATCAGGGATAGTTCACTTTCTCCCTCGTATCCCTTCAAAGCGTGAATCACTCCCTCCAGCCGCCCCACCGTCTCCAGCGAATGTTCGAACACATCCAGGTAGTGGGGCTCCGATTGCTCGACGCCTTTCAGCGTTTCCAACTCAGGTATTATGACAACTAGTAGGCCGAGTTCGCCCAGGTAGCGCAAGCTCTGCGCTGCACCCGGCTGAGCCAGGATCTTGGCTAGCTCGTCGCGCACCCTCTCGGCAGAGACGTTGGCTATCAAATGAACGGCTCGGCGGAGCAGTTCCTCCGTCTCCTGCTCGATGCTGGCTTCCATCTCAGCAGCTATCCGCACCGCCCGCAGAGTGCGCAAGGGATCATCCTGAAAAGCACTCACGGAAACAGCTCGCACCAGGCCGAGTTGCAGGTCGCGTCGTCCGTCGTAGGGGTCTATGACCTGGGGAGAGGACTCTGCATCCGCCACAGCCACCGCAATCGCGTTAACGGTGAAATCCCGCTGGGAGAGGTCTGCGATGATGTCATCGCCTTGCAGTCGGGCAAAATCTATGAAGAGGCGCTGACCGTCTTCCCCTCGGGTAACCACGCGCGCCGTGCAGCGCTCTTGGTCCAAAAGCACGAACGCGCCCCCCATTCGATCAGCCACCCGGCGGGCCAGCTTCACGGCATCGCTCACCACCGCGAAGTCAATATCGTGGCTGGCACGCCCCAGCAGCCAATCCCGCACGCAGCCGCCCACCAGATAGGCTTCGACGGAGTGCTCCCGCAAGAAGGCACAAACTTGTTCTACGATTGATTCCTTAGGAATGAGTTCGACCATTTGTTACCCGTTGCCCCTCCACCTCCCCTTCACCAGAAACGAAGACCACCATCGGCTCCTCCCTGGGCCGATTGCGCTTAGCCAGGCGGCGGGCCTCCTCGGGCGAGAGACCAACCCCCGCCACCTGCCCCCGCACGATGGCGATCCACCGCCCGGCATAGGGAGCTAAATCCAGTTCATCGGTTGACACAGTCACCTCAGCCAACTTCTGCCCCTCCTGCGGCCACTGAAGTAGTCGCCTGTAATGATAAGCTAAAGCAGGTGTTTTGTCAAGGTAAACTGGGTGCACAGGAGTTGCCTTCCCCGTGAAATCATCAATCCATAGTTTGCAATAGGGATGAAATTCGTATATAATCTAAGAAACGACAATGCTCCTTTGATGAAAAAACACTTTGTCACTCTCACACCTTAGAAAGGAGACCATTCAATGGCACAAAACGCACGTGGTAGCTTTGATAGTTTCGAGCGAATTCTGCAAATCACTGATGTGGACCTGGACTTTCTTCTGTCCGACATATTTGCCCAGGTGCTCTGCGAGTTTTACCTGAATCCGCGCTATCTGCGTGGTAGTGACTTCTTGATGCGCTTTTCTCAAGGGCGTTGGGCTGAGGACATCGTGGCGCGCACCATAAACGTTACCGATGATTTGTGCGCCGTGCCTTATGGACCATCCAGCGTCGCGCCTTCCGATCCCCGTGAAATGGAACTCTATTTTGAACGTCTTGACAAAGCAGGTGCTGTTGGCAAACAGCCAGATTTGCTGATTCTGCCCAAGGATAGCTATGAGGATATTCGCCCGCAACTGGATGAGATTGGGCTGACCAACCTGCCCTTTACCCCGGAAGCGGAGTTGGACTTTCTGCGCTCGCGGGCGATTATCGCCGTCGAGGTCGAGAACAGCTTGTGGGTAGCACGTGAGATGCCTAACTATGGGCAGGATGTCGAACTTACCGAGTTGATCACCAAGAAACGAAGATTCAGAAAGCCCGAAAGC
>CAZGKH010000028.1:0-4949 GCA_964525665.1 uncultured Anaerolineae bacterium
GGCGTTGGCCTCCTGCTGGAGATGGCTCGACTGTGGCAAGAGCAAGACCTGAATGCTCGTCGGTCGGTGTTGTTTGTCGCCTGGGGCGGAGGACAGTTGGATGACTCAGGAGCACGGGATTTCTTGGGGGATGGTCGCAATTTTCCCTATTTACCTGTCCGGACCATGTACCGTCGCTTTGCGCCAGCCATGATCGTCCAACTGGATTACGTGGGGGCGGGGGACGATTCTCTCTATATCCATCCCAATTCCAGTGACAACCTGAGCAGACTATTGGCGGAGACTGCTACCGAGGTCGGCATATCCATCGTGTCCGAAGGAGGCGGCTCACCACCGTACGATGATGTTGTTCCCTCTCGAAGCACTCAGAGGCTCTATTTCACATGGTCGAATCCCGATGTCGCGCCGGACGAGGATAGCATTGAGCGCATTGAGCCAGATAAGCTACGGACGCTTGGAGAGGCCCTGGCCCTGGCCTTGACCCGGGTTGTGCGGCAGGCCCGCTATTAGAACACTGACGCGCAGGATTTACGGATTCTCTTCAGTCCGAACGATTTTATCCGTTAATCCTGCCGATCCGTGTTCTTCTCGAGGCATCAACATGTCAAAGAAAACACTCTCTGCATTGTGGGTTATCACGGCCCTGGTGGCCTTAGTCTTGATGGTCGCCACCATTGGATTGGCCTCCAGAGCCAGGGCCAAAGCCATTCTAAACAGTACAGTTTACCTGAACAGAAAAAGCGGTTTGAACGTACTGCATGACCAACCCGATCGCTTCTCCCGCATTATCGCCACCCTGAAGCGCGGCACAGAGGTCATCGTCAGAGACTCCGCCACCAAAGACGGCCAGACCTGGTACTATGTTGAAGCCAGGACAGTCTTAGGCTGGGTCGAGGCCGAGTATGTCAGCCCAAATCCTCCCTGAACTATATGGCGTAAAGCATTTACGCGATTCGCGAGAATGTGGCCGGACACATGTCATTGCGAGCTACCCCATGTTGCGGTTGCGCCACTCATACGGGCAGAAACTCAGGTGTCATCGCGAGGCGGTGCTCTTCCGCCGAAGCGATCCCCAATTCGTAAGGTGGAGATTGCCCTGTACTTAGTCAGTACAGGACTAAGTGCTTCGGCAAAAACCGCCTCGCAATGACACTGCCGCGCCTTGTTTCTTAGTAGCGACGGCGCGGAGCGAAGTAATCCCCTCCGTTGCGGGCTGGAGATTGCTTCGTCGCTCCGCTTCCTCGCAATGACACATACGGAAGCCTGCTTGCGGTTGCGCCGCGCTATAAACCATGCCAGGAGAACTTATGCCTGAAGTTGAGCCTGTTGCTGAGAAACAACCATCGCGAGCCACCCCTGTTCGGGGCAAAGAGCGGATTGAATTCGTTGACATCCTGCGCGGCTTTGCCTTGCTCGGCGTTCTGCTAATGAACATGTACGGTTTTAGCGGGCAGATGGCCGGTTATACCAATCCCCTGCCCTTGCCCCTAGTTGATCGGGCGGTGGTGGTTCTGGTTCGCTTCCTGGTGGAGGCCAAGTTCTACTCCATGTTCTCCTTCCTGTTCGGGTGGGGGATGGCCATGCAGATGATGCGGGCCGAGGCCAAGAGTGCCAAGTTCCTACCCGTGTTTTTGCGGCGATTGTTCATTCTGTTAATTATTGGTGTGCTGCACGCGATATTGATTTGGGATGGGGATATTCTGGTCACTTATGCGCTATTCGGTTTCCTGCTCCTGCTCTTCCGCAAACGCTCTGGTAGGGCCCTGTTGGTGACGGCTGTGCTGGTGCTGCTGCTCTCCATCGTGCTGACCGTGCCAGGGGAGGCGATGGACACCGTTCGGGAGTGGTACGACGGGCTGACCGATTTCCTCCGTTCCAGCACTTACTCAGAGAGCCTGTACGCCACCGGCGCCTACAAAGAGGTCACCCGATTCCGGATTCAAGACTTCCTCGCAGGCCACTCCCAGTTCATCTATTACTTTGGAAACATCTTTGGGATGTTCCTGCTGGGCCTGTACGTGGGCAAGCGCAGAATCTCCCAGGAGATTCGCCAACATCTGCCCCTTCTTCGCAAGGTGGTGTGGGTCTTCTTGGGCGTGGGTTTGGCTTTCAACACCATCTTTGTCTCGGTCATCTTATGGCCCACGCGAGTGCCGACTGAGTACCACCGACTGGTACGAGTGGGAGGGCGCACCATCGGCGCTCCGGCCTTGATGCTCTTCTATGTGTCCGCCATCATCCTGCTGATTCAGCGAGAGGATTGGTATCGCCGCCTGGCGCCATTGGCCAACCTGGGCCGCAGCGCGCTCAGCAACTACTTGCTCCAGTCGGTGGTGTGCACCCTGATCTTCTACAACTATGGTCTGGGGCTGTACGGTGAAATAGGCCCGCCCCTTGCATTGATACTGACGCTGGCGATCTACTGGGCTCAGGTCCGGCTGAGCGGGTGGTGGTTCGAGCGTTTCCAGTTCGGGCCGATGGAATGGGTGTGGCGCACGCTCACCTACGGCAGACGCCAGCCCTTGCGGCGTGAGGCCGATTATGATGACCGGTTGTCTGCCCTCTGGCGTAGGATTCAACAAATCACCGCCAGGGTGGATCCCAAAATCACCCTGGCAGGCACCTGGGTTGTGCTGCTGCTCTGGGCGGGGATCCTGGTCGCATGGCATTTCCGCCTGGAAGAAACCTCCAATACCCAATATCCAATATCCAATATCCAAAAAACACCCCCCAGCGTAGCTCAGGCTAACGCGACGCCAATCCCTGCCCAAGTGGATAGCCAACCCGAAGAGCAGCCGCAGGTTGTTGCTACGCCCGTAGTTCAACCGGTGGCCTATAACCCTGGTTCCATCGCTGCTTCTGGCGACCTGTTAGCACTGGCCTCTACCTTCAGCGCGGAGTCGGCCCTGGCCCAGATCGAGACCCTGACCGGCCCGCCCTACCTGGGGCGATACGCGGGCTCGCCGGAGGGGTGGGCAGCAGGAGATTATATTGCGGAACAGTTCGCTAGCTACGGACTGCAACCCGCAGGGGACGACGGCGCTTTCTTCCAATCTTTCCCGGTTTTCTACGCTGCTCTGGCCGAGGTGCCCATCTTGGTGGTGGAAGGCCCCAATGGTACGGTTTACGACCACTACACACTGAACAAGGATTTCATCGCGTTTGTGAGATGGTACTCCGGCTCGGGCACGGCCAGCGGAGGGGTGGTTTGGGCTAACGACTGCACTCATGACGATTTTGACCCCATCGAAGTGGTGGGCAAGATCGTCTTATGTCGTAGCGATTCTGTGCCGCTGATGGACGCCGAACGCAATGCTCTGGAGCAAGGAGCAGCAGGGTTGATGCTGTTGATCACCGACCCCGAAGAGCGCTCGCCAGATTTCGGCGTTACTCATCGTGAGGTCTGGGTGCCCGAGCCCATCCCGGTCTTTCGGGTCTATCCCTCAGTAGCCGAGGATCTGTTGCTAGGCAGCGGCAAATCCGTTGAAGATCTGTCAACTAGCTTTGTGCCCTTTCCTCTGTCAACTCAAGCTCACATGGAAGTGACGACCACAGGCCCAGAAGCTTGCCCTAGTCAAGGGTGCCAGGGCCGCAACGTGTTGGGTGTGCTGCCCGGCCGCGATCCAAAGTATGCCGACCAGGTCATCATCATCGGCGGACATTACGATCATCTTGGGCAAACGCCCAACGGCACGGTCTGGCCGGGCGCCAACGACGATGCTTCGGGAGTGGCGGTTCTGCTGGAGATAGCCCGCAGTTGGCACGAGCAAGGGTACGTGCCCCGGCACACTGTGCTGTTCGCAGCCTGGGATGCCGAGGAAGTGGGATTGGTGGGATCAACATATTACGTGGAACACCCTCGCTATCCACTGGAAAATACCGTGGCCAAAATCCAGCTCGACATGGTCGGCGCCGGTGGCGATACGCTCGAAATTGATGCGGCGGGCAGGCTGGGAGAGCAACTCCACTCGGTGGCCGAGGCTTTGGGTCTCGAGACTGACAGCATCGAAACTGGGGCCAGCGATCACGGACCATTCAAGAGGGCCGGGGTCCCAGCCAGTCTGCTCATCTGGAACACCGAAAGCGACTCGGAGCCTCAATGGCATCGGCCAGGAGATGTCCCGGCGACCATCGAGTTGGACAAACTAGACGCGGTGGGCAAGATCGCCGAAATCACCATGTTGGGGTTCACCGAGGCTGAGCCAGCCATCAACGCGTTGCTGGCCCAGCGAGCCGTGGCAGTTGAACAGGGAGACATGGAGGCTTTCCTAGCAACGTCGCTCCCCGATCAAGAAGCCGCTGACCGTTTCTGGTTTGACGACGCGCAGACTTTTTCGCCTAGCCGGTTCGAGATGTTAGCCACCAATATCCGCGTGCTGGGGCGCACAGCCACGGCGACCGTGCGGATGACGCTGGAATACTCGGTTAAGGGTGAAGTGGAACCTGAAGTAAAAACCTCTTCCCTGGATGCTGAGTTCGTACATGCTGAGAACGGTTGGCAATGGGCAGGCCCCAGTTTGATCTGGTTGGATCAGGGGCCAGGTTTTGCGCTGGCCTATCCACCGGGGCAAGAAAAGGGTCTGTGGCAGCTAAACCAATTGGCCACTGGAAAATACGCCGACATCGCCCAGTTGTTGGGATTGCCGACGGAGCCAGACGCTACGTTGATGCTGTTCCCACGCTTCGAGTCACTGCGGGTTAGCACCGCGCTGTCGTTGTCGCCTGGTCGGAGCGCTTGGGTTGGTCCCGGTGTGGTGAAACTGGTCTACAGCGAAGGGATCAGCACCAGCCTGCAATTGGACGACGCGCTGGCCCAGCTTCTGCTGGCGGAGGCTGGCGTGACCGAATCCGCCGCGCCCTGGCTATGGCAGGGCCTGCCGCTGGCCTTGAGGGGCGTTGGGCGAGGGTCTCCAGACCCCGTTGGGCGAGGGTCTCCAGACCCCGTTGGG
>CAZGKH010000028.1:5049-17704 GCA_964525665.1 uncultured Anaerolineae bacterium
GGTCTCCAGACCCCGTTGGGCAAAGGTCTCCAGACCGAGCTCTGGTCGAAACCCACATGGAGTATCTTCCCAGATTGCGAAAGGCCCTCGATGATGATGGGGAGGAGGAAACTGTCGCCCTGAGCGAGGCCACGGCCTGGGCTGCGGTGGATTACCTGCGGCAGCGGGTTGGCTGGTCAGGCTTGAGGCGATTCATCATCGCCTTTGGGCAAGCCTGTCGCGCTGGCCTGTGCGAAAGCGCCGACGGGATGGACTTAGCCCTATCCGACACTGTCCAGATGGATTCGGCCACTTTTGAGACCGCCTGGCAGACTCATTGGCGAGACGAATTGACGACCGCCCAGGCGAGCCTGGACGCAGTGTTGGCCGCGCGCGTCGGCGCAGTGTTGGCCAGAGACGAGGCCGCTTTCCTGAACACAGTTGATCCCCAGGTGCCCAACCTGATGGCCGAAGAGCAACACTGGTTTACCGGCTCGGATCCACTGACGAGCTTCTCTTTGACCGGCGAGCCGCTGGCCCTGCTGGGAGACGGCAGTATCCTGGCCAACGTCACTCTGAAATATCGCCTCGCTGAGCCAACCTCCAACCTCCAACCTCCAACTTCCAACTTCCAAGTCCTGTTCACGCCGAGCGGTGAGGGTTATCGCTGGGCAGGCGTACCTTTTGAGGCTCGGCAAAGCGAGCGGGGGAGCGTTCTTTATTCGGAGGGGCAAGAGGTGCTGGCCTGGGCTTTGTTGAATGAAGCTGAAATGATCTACGCACAGCTCGCTGCTGCCTTAGGTGTTGAGCAACCTGATCCTCTGACCATCAAGCTGTATGAAAGCGATGATGTATTCCGTGCCTCGATCTTCCCGTCGTTCCCGCTGGTCAATTGGGTGACGGCTTGGACCGGGGAAGGGGAATCGGTCAAGCTCCGCTGGCAGAGGGGCGCTTCGCTTACGAATTACCGTCCCACCCTGGCCGTGCAACTGGTGCGCCGCCTGCTGTATCAACTGGGCGTGGACTCCGAGTGGTTGGTCAAAGGCTTGAGCATTTACCTGTCCGGAAACTTCGATGGCGGCGTCACCGAGCAAGCTGCCACTGAGAACCTGTACCCGCTGCTGCGAGCCGCCCAGAAGGGAACGCTTGGCAGCCTTGGAGCCATGCCGCCGGACTACAGACTGTCCAGAGACGAACTTGGCCTGGCCAACGCCCAAGCCTGGGACACCGTGCGTTATCTGGTTTACACCCGTGGTTGGGAAGCGCTGGTTGATTCGTTACACAGCCAGGATGCTTCCCTGCAAAACACCATAGGCCAAACGCTGCCGGAGTTTGAGGCCGCCTGGTTAGAGTCAGTACTCCAGGGGCACACCCTCCCCGAATGGATTGAAGTCGCCTGGGCGTTTGATCCTGAGATGGCCAACCGTCATGTCGAGTATCTCGCCAGCCCGACGTTGGCAGGCCGCCAGGCCGGTTCGCCAGGCGCGGAGGCGGCAGCGGCTTATATCGCGGACAGGTTTGCCGAGTATGGCCTGGTACCTGTGGGGGACGAGGCCACTTTCCAGCAACACTTCTCCATCAGTTACACCACCCTGCTCTCAGTCCCTCGCCTGGAGGTCATGGATGAAAACGGTCAGACCTTGGAGGACTTCGTCTACCGCGAGGATTTCCTGACCCTTGTGAGCGAAGCTGGTAGTGGCGGAACCGCAGAGGGCAAGTTGATCTGGATTCGGGACAGTGACTATCAGGGTATGGAACTGGACGGGAAGATTGTTTTACGGCCTTCCGTTTCTTCCATTGGCGCGGAAGTGGCCCGAGCCGCTGAGCATGGTGCGGGCGGGCTCATCTTGCTGGGCAAGAAAGAGAGCCAAAAGGAGTTATTGGCCAAGGCGCCACTAGAGTCTTCATCTGATAGTACGATTCCGGTGCTAGAACTCACCTCGGAGGGATCCCTTACACTGCTGGAGATGGTTGGCCACACACGGGAGAGCATTCTCGACTCACCGCCGGCATTGCCTCTCGGCTTGAAGGCTCGAATCGAGTTTCCTCTCAGCACGCCTGAAACCGTGGAAACAGCCAATGTGCTGGGATTGCTGCCCGGCTCGGATCCGATGTTGGCGCGGGAGGTCATCATCCTCGGCGCTCATTACGACCATGTCAGGGACGACCCGGACAGAAGATATGCTGGCGCCAACGACAACGCCAGCGGCGGAGGGGTTCTGCTGGAGATGGCGCGCTTGTGGCAAGAGACAGGATATCGCCCGAGCCGAAGCGTGCTCTTTGCTGCCTGGGGCGCTCAGGAGCCGGGGGAAATGGGGTCGAAGTACTATGTGAGGAATCCGGTTCTCCCGCTGGATGAAACAGTGGCCATGCTGCAATTGGACGCCGTTGGCGGCGGCGATGGGTATTATCTGGAAGCGCGGGGTGAATGGGAACACGATGGACTGCTGCTGTTTAGCATGATGGCCACAGAAGATCTGATAGATGGGCGCTTGGCCATCAGAGGTCAATCAGGGGAGAGCGACCAGGCTCCGTTCCACGAAGCCGGACTCCCAACTTTGCTGGTCAGTTGGCGGGGAGCAAGCGAGGATAACTGGCCCGTCGAAATCGCCGACGAGGTGGATCCCTATCGGCTCGGCGTGACTGGCCGGATGGTGACACTAGCTCTGATGAGCATAGCGAGATAATTCCCCGCCACGCGAAGAAGTGGAAAGGGGGAAGGGGAGGAACGAGGAATAAGTGGCGAAGGAGTGCAAACTCATCACTTGTTATTCATTACCTCGTTACTCGTTCCCAAGAGAGTTGAGCGAAGGGAGGCAGTCGCAACCATGTTACCGAAACGAGTCAGAGCAATTTGGAGTCCGCTGGGCATGGGCCTGCTTATTCTGGCGCTGGTAGCTGCCTGTGAAGCCAGACTGGCCTCACCGCAACCCACCACCATTGTCACCAGCCCTGTCACCGCCGCTATTCCTTCCGTCATCTCTAGCCCTGTCACCACCACTACCCCCTCCACCTCCGGCCCCGGTATTGTCTCCGGCTCCATCACCGTCTCCGGCACTGTCACCGGTCCCGGCGGCCCCGTGCCCGACGTCTGGGTCGGCGTCGGCTCGCCCCAGGACTGGCAGGATACCACCACCGATGCCAGTGGCTTCTACAGCGTCTCCATCCAGACGCCAGGCCAACTGCGGTTCCACGTCCGCCCCGACATCGCCATGCGACTCACGCAGGTCAATCTCTGGATGAGCGGCGTCACCGCCGGCTTCACCCAGGACTTCACCGTCACCGACGGCTATCTGCTCAGCCTGCAACCGGTTGGCAGCGACGGCACACCGATCACAGGCGATTTCGGGCTTGAGGTGCAACCCCTGGTGAACCGGCTGCTTGACACCGAGTCGTACCACCAGTGGTACGCCCTGGACTGGGACGAAGCCTCGCAGCGCCATCAGGCTGTGTTGCCACCCGATGTCTACTACGTGACTGTCCGCAATGCTCCCGCTGGCTATTACCAAACGACCCAGGCCTTCGATTTGCGCACCTCCGACCAGGTGGCGGACATGCCTCTCGACACCGCCTACGTGAATCCCATCCCCTACGATCCACCCGACGCTTCCAAAATCACCATCGGTCTGCCCGACGGAGTGGGCGAAGCCGTCGTCACCGGCGCGTCCGGCGCGGCCCTGCCCCTGGTCCACGTCCTGCTGGTCAACTTGAATTCCACTCACCAGGCCCACGCTATCTCCGATGCCGACGGCAGCTTCTCTGCTCGGCTCTATGCCCCCCCTGGCTCCGCCATCATGATCAAACACGGCCCGCCCGCCGGTGGTCGCTGGCACGACCTGGCTGTGGGTGTATCCGAGATGCTCAACCCCTTCCCTGGCACTATCATCAACGTGCTCCACTCCCACAGCGGCGACCAATACGAGCTGCCTTTCGCTGCGGCCGGGGCCATAGACCTTTCCACAGATGACGCTGGCGATACTCCCAACTACGTTGGCTCGGCCTGGGCCATCACCGGCGCCATCGGCCCGGTGGTCGTCGAGGGGGAGTGGACGCGAGTGCTGACCGGCACCTACAATGGTGAGGTGGTGCCCGGCCTCTACCTGGGCGGCCTCAACTGGACCCACCCCGCCCTGGGCGACCTGGACAACGACGGCGATCTAGACCTGCTGGTGGGCGAGCGCTCCGGCCACCTGGCGCTCTATCGGAATCGGGGCAACGCCGCATCCCCCGCCTGGCAGTTTGAAACGGCTGATTATGCGGACGTGGACACTGGCGACTGGGCTTATCCAGCGCTAGCTGATGTGACCGGTGACGGCGCGCCCGACCTGTTCGTGGGCGCAGGCAACGGTACAGTATCAATCTACTACAGTGACGGCACACCCGATGTCACCTTGGCCGCTGGAAATCGAGCTGCTCCCGCCCTGGCCGATCTCGACAACGACGGTGATCTCGATTTGTTGGTCGGGCACGAGGGCAACACGCTCTATCATTTCAAGAACACTGGCACGCCCACCAGCCCGTCCTGGACCCAGCAGACTAGCAGCTACGGCAACATCAACGAGGAGGGGGAGGGGATTCAGCCGGCTTTCGTGGACCTCGACGGTGACGCCGATCTCGATCTACTGATTGGACTGTGCGGTCAAATGGTCTGGTATCAGCGGGGAGGTGCTCCTACGAACCCTACCTGGACGCGCAACACCAGTGACCCCATTGGCTACGGCGGTGGCAGTTGCGGCACCAGCCCCGGCGTGGGTGACTGGGACGGCGATGGAGACAATGACCTGGTCACCGGCGAGCACTGGGGGAATCTGCGCTTTTTCCGCAGAGAAAGTGCGTCCACCTGGACGGAGCAGGAATTCTCGTTTCTCTTCGACTTGGCGGGCGACAGCGCCCCCGCTCTGGCCGACTGGGACAACGACGGCGACCCGGACATGCTGATCGGCCAAGCCCACGGCGAAGTCCACCAGTTCACTAACGTCGGCACTGCGACCAGCCCCGACTGGCGACCCGACGGCGTCTTGCTGACCCTGCCCTGGACGAACCATCCGCATGCCTTCCCGGCCTTCGCTGACATTGACGGCGATAACGACTACGATTTGTTCATCGGCGAAGGGGGCTGGCAGGGAGACGGCGCAGGCGGCAATATCCACTACTACCGCAACGATGGCACAGCCGAAATCCCCAACTGGTCACTGATCACCGATAACTGGCTTGGACTGGACGTGGGCGGCTGGAGCACGCCCGCCTTCGTGGACATTGACAACGACAACGACCTGGACCTGTTCATCGGCGACGAAGGGGGTACGCTAACCTTTGTGGAAAACACCGGCACGCCCACCGCGCCGGACTGGGCCGCGCCTGTGCAGCCCTATGCTGGACTGGAGCTGGGCGAGTACAGCGCGCCCGCCTTCTTTGACGTGGACCAGGACAGCGATCCTTCGACAGGCTCAGGACACCGCCTGGACATGCTGGTGGGTCTGGCAAGTGGTTCGCTGGCCTATGTACGCAACACAGGCACGGCGGACAGTCCTGCCTGGGAATTCGTCACCACTGAGTATCCCGAAATCAACGTCGGCGACCATGCCACTCCCACCTCTGCTGACATCAACAGCGATGGCCAGCCCGACCTGCTCATCGGCGACGGCGACGGCGGCCTCAACGTTTATCTCTACGACGGGCCAGGCACGCCTCCCGCAATGGGTGAGGCTTACGCCCCCGGCGACACCTTCCAAATCGAGGGCGCGATCCGTCTGTACAGCCCCACCATCACTGCTACCACCGACGTGGAAGCGATTTCGATACAGGGCGGGTTGTCCCTGTTGATGCTCTACAATCAGGACGGCCAAGCGCTGCCTGCGGAGAACTATTTCATGTCCACCCTGCTGACTCCCAGTGGCTTCCCCATCCAACGCCCAGGGCGCCCCGGCGCGTGGCTGGAAAGCCGCTTCGACGTTGCCAACCTCCGCTACGCCGGTGGACATGCCATTGAGGGAGACCTGAACGCGGCCGGCCGTCTGCCTGAGGATTTGCTGCCAGGTATCTACCGTCCTGCCTTCTGGCTCGACTTCAGTGGGGTGCCTACTGACACCACCTGGCTGGCGGCCAACGTGACCCAGTACACTTTCAACGCCCACGAGGCCATGCTGCCGCCCATCAGGGTGGATTGCGGATTGCAGATTGCGGATTGCGGAACAGAAAATCCGAAATTGACTTGGCGGCTGCTGATGGATGATTTTGTGCAGGGCACGCGGGGCGCTGGTGCGCGGGAAGATCGGGGAACCTTCGAGTTGGCTTCCCAAATCGTCTCCCAGGGCGCGCCTTACTACACGCCGCCGGTTGACGTGCGCACGGGTGAGCCCATCACCTATCGCTTGGAGCCGTTTCTGCCCGTGATCTCGTTTACCGACCGGCGCATGCCCGCCCCGCCGCTGATCCCCTTCGATCTGCCTGGCGGCCAACTCAGCGTTGTGATCCGGGAGCCTGACGGGACGGTGCGCGATCTGGGCAGTGAAGCCTTTGCCCAATCCTTCAACCGCACCAAGACTACTCGCGGCGGCCACGATCTCAACATCGGTACTGTCCAACTGGATGATGTCTACTCGCTCAAGGCGGCCTCCGACCGGTTTCGAGTCACTCCCAATCAATACGGCCACCACGTCATCACCATGACCGGCACCATTGACGATATCTGGGGCAACACCTACGTTGGCGGCGGCGCCTACGACGTGTGGGTGGCTCACCCGCTGGACATTGACCCCGGTGTGCTACCCGGCACCCCCTTCCAGGTGGGCGACGCCTTCAATCCAACCCTGCAATTCTACCCCCGCATCCCCGCCGACGTAACCCTCACCTTAACCCTTTACCCCGACTCCAACCCAGCCCAGGCCATCACCCAAACCATCAGCGGGCGGGCAAACCGGTTCGGCTACTTCAACACACCAAACCACGCGATAATATCTAATATCCAATACCCAATATCCCTTGCCCACCCGGGAGAGTACCGCGTAGACTTGACCGCCATCTACACCAATACATCCGGCGAAATGTATATGGGCGCTATGACCTGGGGCGGCGTGGTCATGACCCCTGAGAACCAGGCCAACCTGATCGCTCACGGACGGCGCGGTCTGGACAGCCTCCCCCACATCCCCAACCATTGGTTTGTCAACAGTCGCGACTTGAATATCCCCGATGGGGCCATCTCGCACAGTTTCAACCCCTACTTCAACGGGGATATCTACTGGAGCCGAATGAGCGATGGCCCTTATGGGGGCGATTCGCTCCTCCTGGGAGCCAGCGTGCAAGACACCGTGGGCGTCATTGAAGCGGCCGTCCGTGCCCGGGCCGACCGTGTGCACCCGGAACTGGCATCCCCCGGCAGTCTCAGCGAACGGTTCGGCAAGGGCGAGATTCCACTGTTCACCAGTACCCGTTCGGGCCGGCCGGTGCAGGTCGTGCCCGAAGACGTGGATCAGATTGCCTACAGCTACCGCTACTCACAGCGGCCCGGCGTGCGCGTGCGCGAGGTAGTGGCTGAGGACGGTCAAACCGGCGGCTACTGGCGGCTGGATACCCTGTACGACGATCAACTGGGCGTTGGCGTGCAGGGCGACCAGCCAAACGACTTCAAGTTCCAGTACGTGGGAACGGTGTACCGCGACCTGGAGGCCGGCATCAACCAGTATGGCGGCCAGGGGTCACTGTGGATCTTCATCCCCGACGACGATCCCACCGGCAGCCGGGTGATGCCGCCCTTCGCCGGCCCCGGCAACGGCGGCTGGACCACCGAGGGCGGCCCCATCCTTACCCTCAAGGGTGAGGACGTGCACATGTTTATTTTACCCACAGGGACCCGTCCCGGTGCTGTGCTGGAAGTGGGCGACACCTTCCGTTTCGCCGGCCACATCGCCCCCACCCTCGACAGCCAGGTGGCGGTGACAGTCACCGCGCCCAGTGAGACCCAGTACCTGGTTGGCGGGCAGGCCAACCGCGTGGGCTACTTCTACGATCCGGATGATGACTTTGTAGTGGACGAGCCGGGTCTGTGGTCGGTGGATGTGCGGGTCTGGCACGATGGCCAGTGCTCAGGCGGGGCCACGATTCCACCCTACCCATCGGGCGACGTGCTGGGGAGCGAGGATGGCCGCTACTGGTTCTATGTCGTGCCCGGCGACGCCCCGCGCCTGGACGTGTCCTCGCCATCGCCGGGCTTTCTGTCCTTTGATGGCGAGATCACTCCCATTACCATCGCCGGCTCAGTGCCCGCTGGCCTGAGCGGGGCCACGGTGGATTACACCATCAGCATGGCCGGCTATATCCTGGATCATGGGCAGGTGATGCCCGTCGGTGGCACCTATCAGATCACTTTTGACCCGGCCACACTCCACAACGACTTCCCGAACTTAGACCTGGTGGGGCGGGATGAATTTGGCCCAGGCCTGGCCGACACCTTCGCCATCGGCTTGCTGCTACGGGGCGAAAGCGGCGGGAGTACAGTTTATCGCGCCAACACCATCACCTTGCAGGGCGAACAGGTGTTTGTGACCGCACCTGGGTTAACTCCTTCACCAACACCAATTCCCACACCGACATCAACCCCGACGCCCACACCAGCGGGTACAGCCACCCCCACACCGACCCCAGCGGCTACCCCTGAAGAGCGTCACGTGTACTTGCCGTTGATTTGGAAAGGAGGCTGAACGGCGTTAAAACTCGATTGCATCCAAAAGCGATTTGAGGTACAATTACGGGACACAAATTCTATGACAGAGGAGGAAATTTCATGGCAAAAGTGGCTGTAGTTGCTATCGGAGGCAACTCTCTTATCAAAGACAAGAACCATCGGACTGTGGCCGACCAGTTCGAGAGTACGCGGGAGACATGCGTCCACATCGCTGGCATGATCGAGCAAGGATGGGACGTGGTCATCACCCACGGCAATGGCCCCCAGGTGGGCTTCATCCTGCTGCGCTCGGAGCTGGCCAGCGATGTGTTGCACACCGTCCCCCTGGATTCCTGCGGGGCCGATACCCAAGGGGCCATCGGCTACATGATCCAGCAGTCCCTCTATAACGAGTTCCAAAAGAGGGGGATTGAAAAACAGGCGGCCACGGCGGTCACTCAGGTGGTGGTGGGCAAGGACGATCCGGCCTTCCAGAATCCATCCAAACCCATCGGGCCGTTCTACGAAGAGGGGGAAGCCCAGGACTTGGGCGCTGAGCGGGGCTGGGTGGTGAAAGAGGATGCTGGCCGTGGCTGGAGAAGAGTGGTCCCCTCGCCCATTCCCCTGGAAATCGTGGAAAGGGATGCCATCAAGGCCCTGCTGGATGCTGGCTTCGTGGTCATTGGCGTGGGCGGGGGAGGCATCCCTGTGGTCAAGGAAGAGGGCGGAAAGTCTCGCTGCAGCAGTCTGAGGGGCGTGGAGGCGGTGATAGACAAGGACTACGCCTCCGGCCTGTTGGCCGCCAGCATTCAAGCCGATCTCTTTTTGATCTCCACCGCGGTGGACCAGGTGGCTTTGAACTTCGGCCAGCCCGGGCAGAGGTGGTTGGACAAAATGACCCTGGCTGAAGCCAAGCAATACCTGGCCGAAGGCCACTTCGCGCCAGGCAGCATGGAGCCCAAGATCAGAGCCGTCATCAAGTTCCTGGAGGAAGGTGGCAGAGAAGCCCTCGTCACCTCGCCGGAGAACATCGAGCGCGCCCTGGCCGGGGAGACGGGGACGCGGGTTGTGCCCTAAATATCAAGACCTGACAGGTTTTGGGAAACCTGTCAGGTCTATCTCTAGCGGATAAAACTCCCCGTCCAAATCGGCAGATCTGGCTTCGTCTCCATCGCTTGCCATGCCTCGTCGGTCAGGCGGTCATCCATGGGCTGGGTGAACTCGTAGTAGGAGAAGACGCCGCCCTGGGTAGCCACCAATTGCCCCTCCACCGGCGCGATGACGTAGACGATGAAGGCATCACCCACGCCCTCCTCCAGCACTTGACCGGTGTTGGTGTCGGTGTGCACGTCGGCCACGATGGCCATGCGCTCGTCGGCCTCGGAGGTGATCTCCTCCTTCACCTTGGCCGAGAAGGTGGTGATGCCCTCTAAGATGCCACCGATGTTGCGGATCAACTCGTATTCATCCTCGCTCAAGGCCTCTCCACCTAGTTCCTTCTCCGATATTGTCTTCAGGGAGAGGAGCAGCGACTCCAGGCGCTCCAGCTTATCCACGTATTCGAAGTCGAGCAACCCACGCCCTTCTAAACCCGTCCGCATCTGCTTTGCCAGGGCTGCCAGTCGCGCGTATACCTCAGGCTGCGGCTCTACGTAGCCCTTCGCTGCTTCTGGCTGCGGCATGATGCCGGTGGCTCGCATGGTGTAGCTCTGTTTGGCGTAGAGGATGGTATCGTGGCGCAGTTCCGCCCAGGAGCCGAGGAAGGAGTTGAGGTCCTTATCCACCCAGCCCTGGTTTTGCATGAAGATGGGGTAGCCCTCACCCTTGACCTCCAACAACGGGCGCAAAGCGTAGAGCCAGCTCCAGTAGAGGTTCTCCACCCATTGCTCCGGCGGCAGTTGGCCGAACTCGCCCCGCAGCTTCTCGATCTGCTCCTGGTAGTTGGCATAGCGGCCCTCTCCGTAGACGTCGAGTAGGATCTCGTAGGCCCGCGACGAGCCCAGGACGGCAGTCACGTCTAGCCCTTTGGGGAACAGGCGCGGATCGTCCTGGGTGCCAACCTTGTCGTAGACCAACTGCTGGAAGATGTAGGAGTCGGGGATGAATCGCTGGCCCATGAAGCGAAAGCCCTTTGTAACCTCCTCCGGCTTCTCCTGGTCGGTGACGTAGGACGAGACGATCTTGGGCGGGCGCAAAGTCATGGCTCGCTGGATGAACTGGTCCAACTTGGCGTCGTCCTTCAGGTCAGCCAGCGTTAGTTGGTCCCCGTAGACCTCTTTTACCAACTGAGCGTAGTCGTAGATGTTCAGGTCGTCGGTCTGGCCCACGAAGAACACCGTCGGCTCGTAGATGCGCTCCCAGACCGCCAGGGCCGATTCCCCGCTCACCTGAGCGTTCTGCAGGGCCGCCACGATGAGGATGGCCTGTCGGGTCTCCATCCGCCCGGCCTCGATGAGCTCAGGGCTATCGCCCGGCTTGAGGCGGAACATCATCCGCCCGTACCACATCATGGCTTTGAAGTAGCGCTCGAAGGTCTCGTTGCGGGTGTAGTGGCCGCGTGGGACGTATTGGCTGTAGTCCTCCTTGTAGCCAAAGATGGGCGATTGGGCGAAGCCCTGGTGAGCCGCGATGAGGTCCAACTCGGCCTGGACATCGTCCACCACATCGGCGGCTACTTGGGTGCCGGGATCGAGCAGCAAGGAGGCCACGGAGAAAAAGGCCAGGTTGCGCCGGGCGGCCTCTCGGACCTCGCCCGAGGCTGCCTGGTACTGCTCTTCAGCCACTTCTATCATGGTTGCGTTCAGCCCCTTCAGGTCGTTGACGAAATGATTGATCTCGGCGGAACGCAGGGTGTAATCGTAGAGGATGTGGTAGGCGTGGAGCAGGGCGTCGGTGGTCACGAAGATGGGGATACCCCACTCTTTGGCCGCCTTGTAGATCTCGTAGATCTGCTCCACCCGGCTGGGCACCACCACGAAGCCGTTCTCCTCCAACAGAGCCCGCTGCTCGTCGCTCAGCCTCGTCAGCAAGTCGGGATTGGCTACCTGGCCCAGGTCAATCTCGTAGCCCGGCACAGCCGGCTGGGCCTTGACCTGATAGGGCACGTAGTCGGCGAAGCCCCCAGGCACCGTCTCGGCGATGGCGTAGGCCAACTGGATCGGCGTCTCCGTTGGCTTGGCCTCCGGTGTCGGTGTAGCCTCTGGCTCTGGTGTGGGTGTAGCCTTTGCTTCCGGCGTGGGTGTAGCCTCCTCAGTTGGAGTGACAGGTGTCTGCCAGGGCATGCAGCCAGCCAAGAAAGCGATGAGTAGCAACAGTGAAAACACAGCTCGTGCGTTCATGACATTCCTCCTCCCTCAGTTTTGTCCATATATTGGACGTTTATAGCCTTCAAAAGGTTCCCTCACTGCCCTCATTATAGCCTCTATCTCAAAAGATGTCCAGAGTGCGTTACTCCTTGAACAGCCCTGGCTTGGCCTCCAGGACAAGCAACAAAAAAGGGCCAGCAGAACTGAAGTGCTGACCCTTTGACTTGGCTCAGGACATGACATTTCGATTGAATGTGTGGGCCTACGGCTTGGCGCTCAGCCGCCGGCGGAGCCGGTCGGTTGCAGCGCCGTGTTGGGCGGTCTGAGTAACGATTGGACCGTCAGATTGGGTGGATTATACTGCTTCGCCATCGCGGACAACTCGACGAGTGATGCGGCCCCGGCGTGTACGGTCTAACCCCACAGTGCATGCAGTCGTAGTCGTATGCGTCATCGACGGCAGCAGTTGAGCTCGGGGCATGACGCGGACAGGATGGACGGTGGTGAGGTCCCGGTAGGAACGGCTTCGCACCACAGTGTTTGCACTTGGATGAGGTGTCTTCGCTCACGTTTGACTCCTTTCATTTGCTACTCTGCCTCTGCGTGGTCGCCTATCTACAGTTGTGCCATACGGCAGATCCCTGTAGAATATGGGGGAGAGATCCCCAATTCAACAGGAGGTCTGCCAAATGATACGACAAACGGAACG
>CAZGKH010000029.1:0-6215 GCA_964525665.1 uncultured Anaerolineae bacterium
AGCGGGGTCTACGTCCGCAACCTGGCGCAACGCCTTGCCCAACGGGGGCGTCAGGTGTGTCTCATCTCCGGCGACCTGCACCCCGATCGCTACGATTTCATCGAGGAGGCGTATTTTCATCGAGGGGAGGGCATCAGGTTCCTTTTCCGCCGCTCCGCGTCACCGAAGTGCATCGCCCACACCCTGGTGGGTGACGTCGTGCCCTTGGCCTACCCTCGCCCGGAGAGGCCCGAGGGCAAGATCTTCACCGTCCTCTCGGACGAGGAGATCGAGCGCTACGTCAACTACCAGGCCCACAAGGTGCAGGAGATCGCCCTCCGGCACGGGCTGCAAGTGCTGCACGCCAACCACGTCCTCCTGATGCCCTACGTTGCCCGCCTGGTCAAAGCCCGGCTGGGCATTCCCTACCTGGTCACCATCCACGGCAGCACCATCGAGTACGTGCTGAAAAAGGACGAACGCTACAGGCCATACGTCGTCCGGGGCCTCGGCGGGGCCGACAAAATCATCGTCCTGAACCGAGATGTGCGGGAAAGAGTGCTGGCGATTTGCCCCCAGGTGGAGGCCAGGCTGGTGGAAGTGCCCGTCGGGGTGGACATCGAGCTCTTCAGGCCCGTTTCTCCTTCGGCGAGGGAGGGGCACGTCGCCACCCTGCCGAAAGAGGCTCATCGGAGAGGGCGTTCGGGGAAAACAAAGGAACTGCAAGAGCTCACCTACTCACTTCCCGATCTGGGACTAGCGGAGGAGGAACTCATCGCCAAGCTGCGGGAGATCAGGGCTTCGTACACCTCCAACTGTCCGGACGGAGACTTGGAGGAGAAGCTGTGCTCCATTGACTGGAGCAGAGGGAGGGTGGTCATCTACTTCGGCCAGCTCTCCCTGGAGAAGGGCGTCCACTGCTTGATAGCGGCCATGCCCGAGACTTTGGCCCGTTCGCCGCAGGTGAGGCTGCTCATCGTGGGAGACGGCGTCTCCAGGGAATACCTGGAGCTCTTTGCGGCGGCCCTGGACAGGGGGAATGTGGAATTAGCGCGAAGGGTGCTGGCGGCAGCCGATGGCAAGTTCGCAGGGCCCGTCGTCAGCTTCTTCAACGCGCTCGACCTGGAGAGCTATCGGCGAAAGGCGCGGGAGGCGGACCTCCGACAGAGCATCATGTTCACCGGTTACCTGACCCGGAGGGAGTTGGCGGTGGTTCTTCCCTGCGCCGAATTGAGCGTCATCCCCTCCTTGATGAAGGAGGCCTTCCCGTTGGTCTTCGTGGAATCCTTGGCCTGCGGCCTACTCCCGGTGGCACCCCGTTTCGGTGGCCTGGCGCCTGCTTTGGACGATCTGGCCGAGGAGCTGGGCCCCATCGGCGAGATGGCCGGGGTGGGGTACGGTGAGGGGATGATACCCGACCTTGCGGAGAGGATACTGTCTCTCCTGTCGTGGTTGCAGAAGGAGGGAGTAAGGGAAAAAGTATCGCACTTGTGCCGGGAGCTTGCCGTGCGCAAGTATGACTGGAAGAGTATTATCCCTCGGATAGAAGCGCTCTACGCCCTGGCTACATGCTAGAGTATTGATGCAGGGGGCCGAACGACCTTCTGCCCTCATGTCAGAATTCCAAATCTTTAAGGAGGCGAACTGTGAGAGAGACAAAAGTGGTCATATTGGCGGCAGGGAAGGGGACGAGGATGCGCTCGGATCTGCCCAAAGTCCTCCACCAGGTGGAGGGCAAGACCATGATACAGCACAGCATCGAGAAGGCCCAAGCCGCAGGGGTGGGAGAGGTCATCGCCGTCGTGGGCTACAGGAAAGAGGTGGTGATGGACACCCTGGGCGACCTGGCGAAATACGCCGTCCAGGAAGAGCAGCTCGGCACGGGCCACGCGGCGGCCCAGGCGCGGCCTCACCTGGAGGGCTTTCGGGGCAACGTGGTCGTCCTCTATGGCGACATGCCCCTCCTCTCATCCGAGACCATTGGCGACCTCATCCAACGCCGCGATGAGACCGATGCCGCCGGCGTCCTCCTGACCATCGTGTTGGACAACCCGCCGGACTTCGGGCGCATCATCCGCGACGAGACTGGCCGGGTAGTACGGGTGGTGGAGGTGAAAGACGCCACGCCGGAGGAACTGGCTATCAAAGAGGTGAACGTTGGCGCCTACTGCTTCGATTGCCAGTCCCTCCTGTCTGCCCTCGAGCAGCTTAACAACGACAACGCCCAGGGCGAATTCTACCTGACCGACGTGGCGGAGATCATGGCCCAGCAGGGCCATCGGGTAGAGACCGTGGTTGCACCCAACCTGGAGGAGGCGCTGGGCATCAACGATCCGGTGCACCTGGCCTTCGCCGAGAAGCTGAGTGACATCCAGTACGCCGAAAGCCTCTACGAACTGATTGACGCCACGCTGGCCATGAGCCGGGGGCGGGGTTAGACCTGTCAACGAATAAGCGAATGAGCTTTGACGGCAGATCCCATTCGTTTATTCGTTTGATATTCGTTGACAGAGGGGATGGAGGTGACAAAATGGATACACCCAAACAGGAAGGATTACAGGAAGCAAGCACCAGCTCTGAGCAGCAGCCCAGGGAGCGTCTGGCATTGGCCAGAACCTGGTTTATGCGCGCGCTGCAGGTGGCGCTCTTCGTCCCGCTGCTTCTGGTCGTATACCACGTCTTCATCCAGCAGACCACTGCGCCGGAACCGCCGGTGTATGCCAGTGCGCCTGAACAGCGCATCCTGGTGGTTCATAACTCGACGGACGCTTTCGGGGAGAAAACCTACGCCAACGCCATACATGCTCTGGATTACGCCCGCTTGAATCACGACGATCTGGACTTAGCCAACGTAGATGCGTGGCCCCACCTGGGCCAGTACAGTGCGCTGCTCTTCATTACTGAGTTGGTGAGCGGGATAGACGAAACCCAGGCGCAGCGGATCAGCGACTACGTGGCCGGCGGCGGCGGTCTGGCGGTGATCTATCGAGCATGGAGTCCGAACCTGGCACCCATCTTCGGCATAGTTGCAGAGGCCGAGTATCCAGAGTTGGTGGAAGGGGAAGGGGGGTTGAACTTCCAAACAGATTTCTTTCCGGGGGTCAAGGGGCTCGTTTTGAGCGAGAAAACCGTCCCTGACCTGTTGTCCTACGAGGTGCGGCTGCGCTCTGAGGCCCAGGTTATTGCCAGCTCTGGCGCAGGACGACCGATCGTGTGGTCGTATCGTCACGGCCAGGGTCGCGTGCTCTTCTGGAACACCGTCTTCCTGACGGAGAAAGAAGCGCGGGGCTTCATCGTCCAGTCGGTGCTGAACGTTCAGGGGCTGGGAGTGTTGCCCATCGCCAATTTCGCCACAATCCAGGTTGACGACTTTCCAGCGGCCATTTCCACGGAGAAAATCGAGCCGCTGAAGACGGAATACGACATGACCCTGGTCGAGTTTTACGATCGGGTCTGGTTCCCGGATATGATGGACATCGCCCGGCGCTATGGGATCGTATATACGTTTCTGATTCCCTTCAACTACAACGATCTGGTAGAGCCGCCCTTTGACTTTCGGGAGTGGGAGCATGCTGACGTCGAGGTGGACGACCAGCGCCTTTTCTACTCGATTTACGTTTCCCATCTTGCTGCCCAGGAACACGAGTTGGGCCTTCATGGCTACAACCACGTCTCCCTTACGCTGGAAAACTGGCCCAGTGAGGAGAACATGGTGATGGCCCTACGGGAAGCCTCGAAACGTTGGGAGGCAGACAATTTGGGGCCTCAGCCCATCGCCTACGTGCCGCCCAACAACATCTACGACGCAGTAGGCGCCCGAGCGCTGACCCAAGGGGTCCCTTCGCTGAAAATTCTGGCCGGCATCTATACCGGACGCTTCGAGGACGGTGGCGATCGTGAGTTTGAACCGGAACCCTGGAATCCCCAACTCCTTGACATTCCCCGAGTGACCTTCGGGTATAACCTGACCTCGCGCTACCGCTACGCCATGATCTCTGAGTTGGGTATGATGGGCATCTGGACTCACTTCATGCACCCTGATGATGTCATCCACACGCCAGCGAACTATCCCCATTCCCCCTACCACCGCAACCCCAATTACTGGCCCTGGCGCGGGGATCACAGCGGCGAGAAGAACGGGTTCTACTACCGTTTTCTGCGCTGGCTGGACTTCGTCGAGGCGAACTATCCCTGGCTGCGCTACGTTCCGACCGATGAATCTTACGACATCCTGCGCGCCCACCTGGAAAACCAGGTGACTGTAGATCTGAAGCCCCACGAAGTGGTGTTGCATAGTACCACACCAACCTACTTCCAGGTACGGATCAACGACGGGCGGCGCGTATATCTCAACGCCCTTCAGGGAGCGCAATTCGTTCACGTGCATTATGGTGAGGGATACACCCTCTATACTCTGCGGGGTGTCGAGGAAGAAGTGCACCTGAAACTGCTGATGCCGGTGGCCAGGAAGGAGCCTGCGATGACTGCACAACCTGAGTTGTCAACTGAAATACCAGGAGAACAGGAAGAGACGGGGCCGGAGGATCTGCAGAGTGAGGATTTGTGGGAGAAGTCGCGAATTCCGACACCAACACCAGGCCCAACGCCAACAGTACCGCTGGTGCCTCTACCCACCCCGGACTTCTTGCCGACCAGGACACCCACGCCAGAGTCGTGAAGGTTTTACTTTGGGATACGTGTTGGGCGAAGGCCATACGCGTTGGGCGAAGGTCTCCGACCGAGCCCTTCCCACCTCGGTCAGGAAACCTTCGGTGAACAGGGGTGAAAGTTTTACTTTGGGATACGTGTTGGGCGAAGGTCTCCGACCGAGCCCTTCCCACCTTGGTCAGGAGACCTTCGGCGAACAGGGGTGAAAGTTTTATTTATGGGATACGAAACCCAGGCGCTCATCGCCATTTTCAAACTGATCAGTTGGTTCGTGGCCTTGTTTGTCCTGCTACCTCGTTGGCTGTTTCCCCAACCAGCGGTGACGGGAAAGGGCGAACGTTTCTTCGCCAACCTGGCTCGGATGGTGCTGGCAACGGCAGTGATCGTGCAGGGATTGGTGCTGCTGCACCTGTTTGACTTCTTCTCGCTGGTGGGCAGCTACCTGGTATTGTGGCTAGGGATTGCCAGCTTGCAACGGCGGCGGTTGCCGCTCATGGAGCTCGATCAGGCCATCACCCTTCTTGAAGCAATGATCATTGATATGCTGGAGGGAAATTTCCCCTACCGCGTTCGGCTGATCAATCTGTGGAAACGGGTCCAACGACGGATGCTTTCCTGGCAGCCCGACAGGGAGGCACTGGCCTGGGGAGCGGTGTTGGCAATAGTACTGCTCATCAGCGCTGGGCTGCGGCTGGCAGGCGTACCGGCCCGGGCCGCGCCCAGTGATCCCGGAACCTACTTGCATATAACCTGGACTCGATTGTTGGCGAGCAACAGGATTTGGCTAAACGGTGCCTATCCCATGGGAGCGCATAGCTGGATTCAGGCCATCGCGCAATTCGCCCGGGTAGATGTGGGGCTGCTGGTGCGGACGGTGGGAGGGCTGGTGGGGCTGTTGCTGACGCTGGCCGTCTACCTGGCTGTCCGCTGGGCCGGGGGACGGCGCGGAGCGGCGGTGGCGGCGACGGCGGTGTACGGTATGTTCATCTACGCGGGAGTGCTGCCAGCCGAGGCCTGGCGACAGCAGGAGTTGCACCCCTTTGAGTTCGGATTAGTGTTTCTGTTGCCGTCGCTCATGTTTTTTGCTGATTTCCTGGACACCCAGCGACGGCTGGCCCTGCTGTTGGCCGGCGAATGTCTGGCGGCCGCTTTTATCTTGCATCCGGTATCAGGGCTGTTCGGGTTGGTCGGGCTGCTGGCCGTGCTGTTGATTCGAGCGATCAGTGGCCGAATATCTGTGGAGTTGATCGTATGGACCGCTGGCGCGGGTGGGGCAGCCGCTTTGCTGGGCAACCTGTTCCTGTTGCTGGCCAGAGTGCTTGGGCGACCACGCCACCGGGGGACGCTGGACATCGTCGTGGCCTTCTTCGCAGCGAGGAAACCGGACCCCGCCTGGCGAACGCTGATTTGGGGACTGGGCCTGTTGGGAGCTGGGTTGCTCTTGACCCCGCCACATCATCGGTCGCTATTCAGGCGAAGCTTGGGACTCCTCTTGGGGCTGCTGCTGGCCCTCTTCATGGGCTATCCCGCCCTTCGACAAGCTCAGGACACCGCCCTGCTGTCTCCCG